>NZ_JBFAON010000005.1:164710-273031 GCF_040659795.1 Pseudonocardia sp. NPDC049635 | reverse complement strand
GCGGCGGTGTCGGCGCGGCCGCGCTGTGCGGAGGCGGTGGCCAGGGCGACGCGCTGATCATCCGCGTGCCGAAGGCGGCGCGGCAGGGCGGCGGGGCAGGGCGGCGCGGCGCGGCGCGGTGGGGCGGAGCGCGGCGCAGCGGGGCGGGGCGGGGCGCCGCGCAGCTCAGCCGACGGGCGCGACGTCGGTGCGGATCCGCAGCGCCTCCACCAGGTCCCGGTAGAGGCCGCTGGTCTCCAGCAGCTCGGCGTGCGTGCCCCGGGCCACGATCCGGGACGCCTCCATCACGACGATCTCGTCGGCGTCGAGCACCGTGGAGAGCCGGTGCGCCACCGTGACCACCGCGCCGCGCTCCGCCTGCGCCCGCACGACGGTCTGGATCGCCGCCTCGGTGATCCCGTCCACCTGCGCGGTCGCCTCGTCGAGCAGCAGCACCCGCGGTTCGGCGAGCAGCGCCCTGGCCAGCGCGATCCGCTGCCGTTGTCCGCCGGAGACCGAGGTGTCCGACAACGGCATGTCCAGGCCGAGCTCCAGATCCTCGATCACACCGTCGAGGTGGATGCTGCGCAGCACCTCGGCGATCCGCTCCTCGGAGACGTCCGGGGCGGCCAGGGTGAGGTTCTCCCGGATGGTCCCGGGCACGACCGGCGTCTCCTGCTCGACATAGGCGAAGTGGCTGCGCACCCGGTGCGCGTCCAGCTCGGTGTAGGGCACACCGCCGAGCAGCAGCTCCCCTCGCTCGGGATCGACGAAGCGCAGCAGCAGCGACAGCAAGGTCGTCTTCCCCGCACCGGACGGCCCGACCACCGCCACGTGCCCGCGGTCCGGCACGACCAGGTCCAGCCCGCGCACCGCGGGCTCGGCCGCACCGGGATAGCGGGCGTCGACCCCGCGCAGCTCGACCCCGCCGCCGGTGGAGGTCGGGACCGGGCCGGACCCGTCCGGGGGCGGCTCGGTCTCCAACGCCCGGACCTCCCGGATCCGGCCCGCCGCCGCGATCCCGGACTGCAGCGTGCTGAGGTTCTGGCTGAGTTCCATGATCGGCCCCATCAGCCCGAAGGCGTAGAGCAGGAACGCGACCAGGGTCGACACGCTCATCTCCCCGGACGCGACGCGCCACGCCCCGACCCCGAGGATCAGCACGATCGCGGCCTGCAGACCGGCCCAGGCGATCGTCCAGACCAACGCCTCGCGGCGGACCGCCCGGACACCGAAGCGGCGCGCGTCCGCGGCATGGGTGAGCAACCGGTCGCGCGCGGCGTCCTCGACACCGGCCGCCTTGACGGTCTTGACCGCGCGCAGCGTCCCGTCCAGCGAGCCGCCCAGATCACCGAGCGCTCCCTGCGCCTGCTGCTGCGCGGTGGCGATCGCGGGCAGCAGCACCGAGAACAGGAGGACGACGACCGCCGTCGCGCCGAACGTCACCAGCGCCAGCATCGGGTCCAGGACGGTCATCAGCACCAGCGAACCGGCCAGCATCACCGCGCCGTTGAGCAGCCCGACCAGGCTGGACGACGCCGCCTCGCGCAGCAGCACGGTGTCCGAGGTGACCCGGGTGACCATCTCGCCCGCCGGACGGGCGAGCAGTGGGAGCACCTTCGCCCGCAGGTAGCGGACGATCATGTTCTCGCGGGCGTCGTAGACGATCCGTTCGGCGAGCGTGCCGAGCACGACCCACTGCCACCAGGTGATGCCGGCGCCGAACACGAGCAGCGCGAGCAGCAGCAGCACCGGCCCGGACAGCGAGCCCCCCGCGGCGACGGTGTCGAGCACCCACTTGGTCACCAGTGGGCTCGCCAGCTCCATCGCCGAACCGGCGAGAGCCAGGACGAGACCGAACACCAGTGTCGGTAGGTGCGGGCGGGCATGGTCCCACAGGATCCCGATGCGGGAGCCCGGCTCAGTCACGACGGTCATGCCCCCAAGTGAGACAGACCTGTCCTATTCTTGCAAACTCTTTTCCTGTTATGGTCACGACATGACGGTCGAGGAGCAGAAGAGCCCCACCAAGGAGCGGACCCGGCAGGCGATCCTGCGCGCCGCCATCGGGGTGCTCTCCGCCAACCCCGGCGCCGCGCTCGGTGAGATCGCCGAGGCCGCCGGGGTCGCCCGCAGCACGCTGCACCGCTACTACCCGGACCGGGCCACACTGTCGTCCGCGGTCGGAGCGTTCGTCCAGGCGGAGTACGCGGCGGCGATCCGCCGGGCCCGGCTCGACGAGGGCACCGGGCTCGCCGCCTACACCCGGCTGTGCGGAGAGCTGATCGAGGGCCGCGACGTCTTCGCCTGGTGGGTGCGCGGCGAGATCGACGACGAGGTTCCCGACGAGAACGACGAGGACCGGATGGTCACCGCGCTCGTCCGGCGCGGCCACGCCGACGGCAGCATCGACCCGCTCCTCGACGCCGAATGGCTCGCCACCCACATCTGGTGCGGACTGTTCGCCGCCGTCCACCTGCCCGAGCCGGCCGGGCGCAGCCCGCGGGAAACCGGCGAGATGTGCCTGCGGACCCTGGTGAAGGCCGCCGCCGCCTGACACAGCGGCCCCGCCACCCACCGGAGCGGGAGACGGGGCCGGAGCTGTGCCGACGCGCCGCTGCGCGGCTGTGCCGACGCGCCGCTCAGCGGCTGTGCCGACGCGCCGCTCAGCGGCGGCGGGCCTTGACCTTCTTCGGCGGCGGCAGGTTCCCCTCGGCACGCAACTTGGCCGTGTGGCTCGCCAGCGCGTCGACCAGGGTCGGGACCCGGGCCTCCTCGGGCTGCACGTCCACCCGCAGCCCGAACTCGCGGGCCGTCTCTGCGGTGGCCGGGCCGATGCAGGCGACCAGCGTGCGGGCGTGCGGCTTGCCGGCGATGCCGACCAGGTTCCGCACCGTCGACGACGAGGTGAAGCACACCGCGTCGAACCCACCGGTCTTGATCGCCTCCCGGATCGGCGCGGGCGGCGGGGCCGCACGGACGGTCCGGTAGGCCGTCACGTCGTCGACCTCCCAGCCCCGCTCCTGCAGGCCCGCCGACAGCGTCTCGGTGGCGATGTCGGCCCGCGGCAGCAGCACCCGGTCGACCGGGTCCAGCACGTCGTCGTGCGGCGGGAAGATCTCCAGCAGCCCCTCCGACGTCGAGGACTGGGCCTCGTCGATGTCCGGGACCAGCTCCGGCTCGATGCCGAACTCGCGGACCTTCTCCGCCGTCGACCGGCCCACGCAGGCGATCTTCACGCCGGAGAACGCGCGGGCGTCCAGGCCGAACTCGGCGAACTTCTCCCACACGGCCTTCACCGCGTTCGTCGAGGTGAAGACGACCCACTGGTAGCGGCCGTCGACCAGGCCCTTGACCGAGCGCTCCATCTGCGCGGGCGACCGGGGCGGCTCGACGGCGATCGTCGGCACCTCCTCCGGGATGGCACCGTGCATCCGCAGCCGCTCGCTCATCACACCGGCCTGGTCCTTGGTCCGCGGCACCAGCACCCGCCAGCCGTACAACGCGCGCGACTCCCACCAGGACAGCTCACCGCGCCGACCGGCGGCGTCGCCGACGGTCAGCACCAGCGCGCCCTCCAGGTCGCTGCCGTCACCGGCCAGTTTGCCGACCGACGACGAGATCGTCTTCTGGGTCGAGGTGGTGCCGCCGGAGGTGATCGCGACCGGGGTCTCGGCCGGCACGCCCTGCGCGGCCAGCCCGGCGGCGACGTCGGCCAGCAACGCGCCGGTGGCGTGCAGCACGACCGGCCCCGGGCTCGCGGCGAGCGCGGCCCAGTCGACGCCCGCCCGCACGTCGGCCTCGACGTGCGCGGAACCCAACGCGACCCCGGCGTAGGCCGGCACCGCGGTGGAGGCAGGCACACCCGGCACGACGTCGAACGCCGTCCCGGACGCCGACACGGCGAGCGCCTCCGCCACGACCGCGTCGTTGGTGAGCGGGTCGCCGGAGACCAGGCGGGCCACCGAACGGCCCTGGCCCGCCTCGGCCAGCAGATCGCTCGCGATGTCGGCGGGCTGGCCGACCGCCGGGCGAACCTCCGCGCCGTCCGCGGCCAGCGCGAGGATGCCCTCCGGCACGTCCGGGTCGGTGATCACCAGCGGCGAGCCGGCGAGCACGTCCCTGGCGCGCACGGTGAGCAGCGCCGGGTCTCCCGGTCCGCTGCCCACGAAGGCGATCCGCCCCGAGGTGTTGGCAGGTCCTGTCATTCCGTACTCCCGATCCAGCGGTTGGCGGGGCCCTCGAGGCCTGCCGGGGGCAGGTCCTCGGCTCCCAGGTCGAGAAGCTCGTGCGCGACCGCGGCTCCGAGCTTCTCGGCGTCGTCCATCTCTCCGGTGGCGGAGGCGCGCACCACAGCGCCCTCCGCGATGTCCCCGATCCCCAGCACGCCGCGCAGCGACAACCGGTCGACCGCCCGCCCGTCGTCGTCCAGGTCGGAGACGACGTCGGCCAGCGCACCGACCGGCACGTGGCAGCCGGCCTCCAGGGTCGCCAGGACGGCACGCTCCGCGGCCACGGCGACGCGCACGCCCGGGTCGTCGAGCACGGCCTGCAACGTCGCGACCAGCTCGGTGTCGCCCACCCGGCACTCCACCGCGAGCGCCCCCTGGGCGGGGGCGGGCAGCATCTGCAGCGGGTCGATCAGCTCGTCCGCCTCGTCGATGCGGCCCAGCCGGCGCAACCCGGCCGCGGCCACGACCACCGCGTCCAGCTCACCGGACCGGACCTTCCCGATCCGGGTGTCGACGTTGCCCCGGATCGGCAGCACCTCCAGGCCCTGCCCCAGCGCGTACAGCTGCACGCCCCGGCGCGGAGACCCGGTGCCGACGCGGGCGCCACGGCCCAGCTCACCGAGCACCCGGCCGTTCGTGACCAACGCGTCGCGCACGTCCTCGCGCTGCGGGACGGCGGCGATCCGCAGCCCCTCCGGCTGGGCGGTGGGAAGATCCTTGAACGAGTGCACGGCGACGTCGATCTCGCCCGCGGTCAGCGCGTCCCGCAGGGCGGAGACGAACACTCCGACGCCGAGCTGGGTCACCGGCGCCATCGAGCGGTCGCCGCTGGTGGAGATCGTGACGATCTCGCACGGCTGCCCGGCGGCGGTCAACCGGTCGGCCATCGTCGTGGTCTGCGCGACCGCCAGTTCCGACGGGCGGGTCCCGATCTTCAGCACGCTCACGAGATCTGCTCCGGGGGACGGGACCCGATCGACGGGGTGCGATCGAGCGGGGCGTTCAGCGCGGCCGTGACGTCGGTGCCGTCGACGGTCGCGTCGGTACCGCGCACCGGCGCCGCGACGGCGGCGGCCGCCTGCGGGTCGAGCTCGAACAGGGTGCGCAGCGCAGCGGCGTAACTGCCGCCGTCCGGCCCTTCGGCAAGCCGTTTGACCTGCACCGTCGGGGTGTGCAGCAGCTTGTCGACGACCCGGCGGACGGTTCTCGAGAGCTCCTCGCGGACCCGTCCGTCCAGGTCGGGGAGCCGGGAGTCCAGGCGAAGGAGCTCGGCGTCGACGACCTCGGAGGCACGCCGGCGCAGCGCGGTGACGGTCGGTGTGACCTCGGCCGAGCGCTGCCCGGCCAGGTACTGCTGGGCCTCCTCCTCGACCATCCGGTGGGCCAGCGCGATCGAACCGCCCGCCGCGTCCTCGGTGACGTCGAGCAGCCGGCGCTGCAGGGTGGTGAGATCCACCATCCGCACGCCGGGGAGCTCGGCCACCGCGGGATCGACGTCGCGCGGCAGGCCCAGGTCACAGACGACCAGCGGCCGCCGCCGAGCGGCGGACAGCGCGTCGGCCACCGGTCCCGTGTGCACCACGTGGCCGATCGACCCGGTACAGGCCAGCAGCAGATCCGCGTCCCGCAGCTCGACGGCCAGCGAGTCCAGCGGACCGGTCCGCGCGGCGGTGCCCTGCTCCCGGATCTTGTCCACGAGCCGCTCACCGCGCTCGACCGAACGGTTCAGCACGACGATCTCGGCCGCCCCGGCGCGCCGCAGGTGCGCCGCGGCCAGCGCACCCATCGCACCGGCCCCGACGACGACGGCGCGCGCCCCGTCCAGGCCGGTGCCGCCGAGCTCGCGGCCGGCGTCGCGCAACGCCTCGGACACGATCGAGGCGCCCGCCTCGTCGATCCCGGTACCGGCGTGCACCCGCTTGCCGACCCGCAACGCCTGCTGCACCAGCTCGTGCAGCACCTTGCCGACCGAGCCGGACTGGTCCGCGGTGGCGTAGGCGCCGCGGAGCTGGCCGAGGATCTGCGACTCCCCCACGACCATCGAGTCCAGGCCCGCGGCCAGCTGGAACAGGTGCTGGACGGCGGAGCCGGCGTAGTGCACGAAGAGATGGTCCGACAGCTCACCGAGCGGGAACCCGGCATAGGCGCCGAGCACGTCGGTGACGTCGCCGAGGCCGCCGTGGAACGCGTCCACGACCGCACAGACCTCGATCCGGTTGCAGGTCGAGAGAAGGACCGCCTCCTCGACGTGCGTTCGGTCGAGCATCTCCTCGAGCAGTTTGGGCACGTCGTCCGGCGCGACCGCGAGGCGCTCCAGCACCTCGACCGGCGCGCTGCGGTGCGACAGGCCGACCACGAGGACGCTCATCGCGGGGACACCACCGATCCGTTCGTCTCGCCCTGTGTGCCGGCGGCCCCGTCGGGGGTGTCCGCCGGGACCGTCACGTCGCCGGCGAGGCGCCGGCGGGCAACGTGGAACGCGAGGACCTGCAGTTCGACCGACAGGTCGACCTTGCGGACCTCGACGTCGTCCGGCACCTGAAGCAGCACCGGAGCGAAGTTGAGAATGGACTGCACCCCGCCCTCGACGAGCAGGTCGCAGACGTTCTGCGCGGCAGGCCCGGGGGTCGCGATCATCCCGATGGTGACGCCGTGGGCGGCGCACACCTCGGGGATCTCACGGACGTGCCGGACCCGGATGCCGTTGATGTCGATGCCCACCAGGCCGGGCTCGACGTCGAACAGGGCACCGACCGGGAAACCGCGGCCGGCGAACCCGGCGTACCCGGCGAGCGCCTGGCCGAGGTTGCCCACCCCGACCAGCGCGACCGACTGCCGGTGGTCCATGCCGAGTTCTCCCTGCAACCTCCCCTGCAGCGACGCGACGTCGTAGCCGACGCCCCGCACCCCGTAGGAGCCCAGATAGGACAGGTCCTTACGGAGCTTCGCCGAGTTCACCCCGGACGCGCCGGCCAGCTCCTCCGAGGAGACCGTCTCGACGCCCTGCTCGCGCAGCTCGCCCAGCACCCGCAGGTAGACGGCGAGCCGCGAGACGGTGGCCTCGGGGACCGGCCGCACCGGGCGCTCACCGTCGGCCTCCGCGGAGGGGGCCCCGGTGTCGGGCGGCAGGCTCACGGGCCTTCCTCCTCCGGGGTCGGTCGCGGGCGGTCGGGGGTTGTCCACGGACGGTCGGTCATCGAAACTGATCGTGCTCCGGTCGGGGTGTGCTCGGCTGCACCCCTGCTGCACAGGAGCACGGCCGCCGCACCCGGGCGACGCCCGGCCGACGTCGCGGCCAGGGGGGTGCGCGCTCGGGCAGGCCCGACGGCGCGAGGTCACCGGGCCGGGCGACGGAAACCCACGGTAGCCGCTTGTGAAGGCCCGCACAAAGTTGCGATCTTGGTCCGGATCGTGCACCGCACAGCGGCTGACCTTGAGCTACCGGTGATCGACCGGCACGAACCGCTCACCGTTCGAGGTAGGGGGTGTCGCGGCAGCCCGCCCGGCCGGGACCGGGCGCCGGGCACCGGCGTGACACAGCTCTCGACTCCGTCAGACGACGGTGACCGGGCGCGACGGCAGCCCGGTCGCGGCCCCCGGCAGCGGCGCGCGCCGCTGCGCGGTCTGCACCACCCCGTCGCCGTCGGTCGCCCGGCACCGGATCGTGTGCCCGCCCGCCGCCAGGTCCAGCTCGGCGCGCCACATCCGCCAGGTCGCTCCGCCCGCCGGGACCGGGCCGAGCTCGGCGCTCACCCAGCCGCCGTCACCGGGCTCGCCGACACCGACCTCCACCCGCGAGATCCCGCGCGGCACGGCCCAGGCGACCCCGGTGACGACGATCCGCCCGGCCGGGACGCTCGCGTAGGGCCCCGGCGAGTCGATCCGCGAGGCCGTCTCGGTCGCGCCGGGCGGCGCCCATCCGCGCAGCCGCCAGTAGTCGGCGCGCGCGGCGAACGTGGTGAGCTCGATGTCGGTGACCCACTTGGTCGCGCTGACGTAGCCGTAGAGCCCGGGCACCACGATCCGCACCGGGAAGCCGTGCTCGACGGGGAGCGCCTCACCGTCCATCGCCACGGCGAGCAGCGCGCCCACCTCCCGGTCCAGCACCAGCGACGACGGACTGCCCGCCGTCCAACCGTCGACCGAGGTGGAGAACACCTGGTCGGCGGCCGGGTCCGGGCCTGCCCCGGCGAGCAGCGGTGCCAGCTCGACACCGGTGAAGCGGGTGGTCGACACCAGATCACCGCCGACCTCGTTGGAGACGCACGACAGCGTCGCCCAGCGTTCGACGAGCGGCCGGTCCAGCAGGTCGTCGAGGCCGAGTCGCAGCTCGCGGCCGACCATGCCGTGCACCCGCAGCGCCCACGTCGCCGGATCGACCGCGGGTACCCGCAGCGCGGTGTCGATCCGGTAGAAGTCCGCGACCGGCGTCGTGAACGCGCTCCCACCGGGGAACTGCGCCCCGGCCGGTGCCGCCGGGGCGGGCGTGATCCGGCCCGCGGCGGCGAGCGCGCGCAGGCGCGCGGTGAGCGCGTCCCGGGCGGGCCCGACCCGGCCGGACGGCAGCCGGGCCGCGACCGGTCCGGCGACCGCGACCGCGGTGACCCCGCAGGCACCGGCCAGGCCGGCAGCGCGCAGGAACCGGCGGCGGGTGAGCGACTCGCGCAGCGGACGGCCGTCGGGCAGCGCCGGGCCCGCCGGGATCCGGGAGGCGAGGCGGTGCAACCCGCGGAACGCCGTCACCGCAACGACGAGCGCCACGATCCCCGGTGAGACGTCCAGCGGGCCCGCACCGGCCGCCGTCCCGGCGGCGAGCACCCCCAGCAGGCCGAGCCCGGCGAGCACGCCGGCCCCCGGCCGTTCCGAGCGCCCGGACAGCGCCCCGGCGACGGCGACCGTCACCAGCAGCACGACCAGCACCCCGGCGAGCACGGTCGGCCGCCCGGCGAGCCCGGCCCCGACCGTCGCGAGCTCGGCGACCCCGGGCGGGACGAGCGCGACCACCCGGCCCGCGACGGCGTCCAGCGGGCCCGTCCCCGGCCCGGTCACGAGCCCGGCGAGCTGGCCGGCACCGACGCCGAGCGCCGCCGCGGCGAGCGCTGCGCCGGTCGCGCGCATCCGGCCGGGACGCGCCACGGGCCCGGTCGCGCTCATTGCTCGTTCAACCGGCGGCCAGGTCGGCCCGCAACCGCGCCTCGTCGACCCGGAAGGAGTCGTGCTCACGCCCGTCGAGCAGGACCACCGGGACCTGGTCGCCGTACTCGGCCCGCAGCTCCGGATCGGTGTCGACGTCCACCGTCTCCCACCCGGTGCCGGTCTCGGCGCACACCCGCCGCAGCACGTCCGCGGCATCCGCGCAGAGGTGGCAGCCGGCCCGGGTCAGCAGCCGTACGCGGGCGGTCACATCCGCGCCAGGGTCCGGCGGGCGATCTTGCCGGTCGGCGTCCGCGGCAGCTCGTCGGCGAAGGCGACGACCGTGGGCCGCTTGAACCGGGCCAGGCGGGCGGCGCAGTGTTCGTTGACCTGCTCCGCGGTCAGCCCGGGCCCGGGCGCCGCGACCACGACGGCCTTCACCGCCTCGCCGGTGCGCTCGTCCGGCACGCCGACGACGGCGACGTCGGCGACCTCGTCCAGCTCCGCGATCACCTGCTCGACCTCACGCGGATAGACGTTGAAGCCGTTCACGATGACCAGGTCCGAGGAGCGGTCCACCAGGAACAGGTCGCCGTCGGCGTCGAGGTAGCCGACGTCGGCGGTGGTGAACCAGCCGTCCGGGTCCGGCCCGCCTGCGCCGTCCGGCCAGTAGCCGGAGAACAGGTTGGGGCCGCGCAAGGAGATGAGGCCGGTGTCGTCACCGGGTTCGGAACCGACCTCGAGATCGAGCTCGTCGGGCTCGGGCTCCGGCTCGGGATCGCTGAGCGGACGGCCTGCTGCATCGACCAGCCGCAGCTCGATGCCGGGTAGCGGCCGCCCGACCGATCCGGGCTTCGCCGGCCGGCCGAGATCGTTGGTGGTGATCACCGGGCCGCCCTCGGAGAGCCCGTAGCCCTCGTGCAGGTCCAGGCCGGTCGCCCCGCGGAAGTCCGCCAGCCAGGACGACGGCAGCGGCGCCCCGCCGGAGGTGCACAGCCGCACCCCGCCCATCGCCGAGCGCAACCGCTCGGCACCGGACGGCGCGGCACGCAGGTCCAGCAGCGAGCGGAACAGCGACGGCACGGCGGCGATCACGCTCACCCGTTCCTCGACGACCGCCGCCAGCAGCCGCTCCGGATCGAAGCCGCCGGGCAGGACGACCGTCGCCCCCGTCCAGCACACCTGCATCAGGCCCGCCGCGAGGCCGTAGACGTGGTGGAGCGGCAACGCCAGCAGCACCCGGTCGACACCGTTCACCGGGGCCGGGCGCAGTTCGGCCGCCTGGGCCCGGTTCGCCAGCAGCGCGCGATGGGTCAGCATCACGCCGCGGGGCCGCCCGGTGGTCCCCGACGTGAAGACGATCAGTGCGATCCGTTCGGGATCGGCCGGTACGCCTCCGGTGGCCGGGACGTCCGGCGCGGGAGCCGCCGGGTCCGGCGGCGGCAGCAGCCGGGCGCCGCAGCCCTGCGCACAGCCCTGCGCGACCCGGTCCCCGACCGATGCGACGACGACCGCGGGGCCTGCCTGCTCGAAGACGATCTCCAGCTCGCGGGTCACCGAGCCGGCGCCGAACGGCACCACGATCGCGTCCGCGCGCAGCGCGCCGAACACCGCGACGCAGTAGGCCGCGCCGTCGGCCAGCCCGATCGCGACCCGGTCACCGGGGCGTACCCCGGCGGCGCGCAGCCGCGCGGCCTCGGCGCTCACCGCGGCGTCCAGTGCCGCCCAGCTCAGGGTCAGCGGGGACTCCCCGGACAGATCGCGGACGGCGTCGTGCCCGGGCCGGTCGGCGGCGTTGCGGGAGATCAGGTCCGCGAGATGGGCGGGGGCGGGACGGGAACTCGACACGGGACGTCTTCCTCCTCGGTGCGCGACATCACCCAGTCTGGCAAAACGCCGGAGCCGGACACCGCCCGGCAACAGCACCGCTCGTCGCGCATACGGACCGTGTCGGTTCGGACACGCTCGGCTAACAGTTCGCTGACCGCGCCCAACAGGCCGCTCGACGGAACGGGCCACGGTGAAAGGCGGCGAGTGCATTGCGCCACCGCCTCAACGTTTATGCTCCGCCGCTACACGAGGTTCAACGCGCGAACCGACGGTTCGTCGCGCGACTCACCCGAGGGAGTGGCATGCAGCTCGTCGCCAGCGCACCGCTGCGCCTGCCGTGCCGTGCGGCGCGGGGCACCCCGCCTCCTGCCGCCCGCCGGGCGGTCCCGCGGCCGGACCGTCGGGATCCATGACCCGGCCGATGCGACCGCAGCGGCTGTTCCGCCCCCGGGAACGCCACGAGAACTCTCCGCAGAACGTCCCCCCGAGCTCTGCAGATCACGTCCGTCAAGCCGACCCAGCCGTCCGTCCCGACCGGGCCCCCGATCCCGTTCGAGACCGACCCGACGCCGTCCGCCCCCAGCCGGACGGGGAGGTGTCCGTGACTTCAGCGACCTCTGCACCGTCCGCACCGACGGGGCCGATCGCGCCCGCTCCCCCACACGCTCCCCGACCCGGCGGGTACCCGGCCGGCCCGGGCGCCAACCACGCCGGCGCCGCCCCCACCCGGCCGGGGCGCCCGGGCGGCACCGAACAGGAGATGCCGTCACCACGACGGGCGCCGCAGGTCTCGCAGGGGCTGCCCCGGCCCGAGCAGGACCCGGCCGACGAGGCCGCCCGCGCCGTCGAGGACGCCAACAGCTCCTGGGCGCTGGTCGAGGCCTGCCAGGCAGGCGACGCCGGCGCCTTCGGCGAGCTGTACGAGCGCTATCACGACGTCGTCTTCCGCTACGTGCTGTTCCGGATGGGCGACCGGGCCTTCGCCGAGGACGTCACCCAGGAGACCTTCGTCCGGGCGCTCCGCCGGATCTCCTCGGTGAGCTACCAGGGCCGCGACATCGGCGCCTGGTTCGTCACCATCGCCCGCAACCTGATCTTCGACTACGTGAAGTCCAGCCGGTACCGGCTGGAGCAGACCACCTCGGAGATCGCCGATCACTCGCCGGCGACCGGCGGCCCCGAGCAGCAGGTCCTCGACATGGCGACCAACGACGAGCTGCTGGCCTCGATCGCCAAGCTCAACCCCGACCAGCGCGAGTGCATCCAGTACCGCTTCCTGCGTGGCCTGTCGGTCGCCGAGACCGCCGAGCTCATGGACCGCAACGAGGGCGCGGTGAAGGCCCTGCAGCACCGGGCGGTGCGCCGCCTGGCCCAGCTGCTCCCGGACGGTCTGCGGTGAGCGGCCATGCGGCTCGAACGGCCGCGACGGGAGAGCAGATGCTGATCACTGCGGTGAACGCACTACTCGATGCGGTGAACGGTCCCGAGCCCATAACCTCTGCGCCGGTCGGTCGTTGTGCAGACGAGCGCGCTGTGGGCGCGCCGACGAGCAGCGCGAGACTGCAGTGAGGACGGACGGCATGCCCAGGGCATGGGACGACAGGCACCGGAGCGGGGACGAGTTCGACCACGCCCCGGTCGGCGCACCCGCGTCGGAGGAGCTGGCGCACGAGATCGCGCTGTCCGCCGCGCTGGACCGCTCGCGTCGCGACCTCTCGCCGGACCCGCACGCCTCCGCCCGGATGCGGCAGCGCCTGTTCGACGTGCTGGCGCAGGAGGGGATCGGCCAGGCGTCCCCGTTCGGCGGGCACCCCGGTCACGCGGACCGGGCGGATCGCCCCGACCGCGGGGACCTCACCGCGCCGATCGGGCCGCCGATCGCCGACGACCTCGACCACCAGGCCGTCTCCACCCGCCGCTCGGCCGGTGAGCACCAGCCGGAGTCCGACGACCCGGGCGCCCGCCAGGCACGGCCGCGCCGTGGCCGGCACGTGCTGCCGACCCACCACCCGGACCACCCGGAGCAGATCGTGGGCGCCGCGCCCGGGCCGGCGCGGGACGCCGACGCGGGCCCCGGCCGGGACGAGACGGCCCGGCCGCCGCGGATGCTGGACCGCCGCAGGCCGAGCGTCCGCAAGCGGTTCGGCGTCGTCGTCGGCGGGTTCGCCGCGCTCGCCGTGATCGCCGGGGTGACCTCCACGGTCAGCCGGGACGCGCTGCCCGGGGACGCGATGTACGGGGTGAAGCGGGCCAGCGAGAGCGTCGGCGGCGTCTTCACCGTCGGCGAGCAGGCCGAGGCCGACCGCCAGCTCGACCTCGCCCGGTCCCGGGTGGACGAGCTGGAGAACCTGATCGCGCGCGCGACACCGCCCTCCCCGGCCGCGGTCGCCGCCGCGATGAAGGACTTCGACCGGGCCACCAGCACCGGCAGCAGGCTGATGCTGACCGGTGCCGGCGCCGAGGGGGCCGACGTGTCCCGCCTCGCCGAGCTGCGTACCTGGGCCGCCGCCCAGTCCGGCCGGATCACCGGCCTGCAGGAGCAGCTGCCCGCCGAGAGCCGTCCCGAGACCGCCGAGGCGATCCAGCTGCTCGACCGGGTGCTCGCCAGGGCCGAGGCGCTGCGCGCGAACAGCGGGTGCCTCGCCGACAGCGGTGGCACCGTCGACGACCTGGGCCCGGTCCCCGGTGAGTGCCGGCCGGGCAGCGGCGGCACCGCACCGGACGCGTCCCGCCAGTCGGCGACCGCCACACCCGAGGGCGGCACGTCCTCGGTGGACCCGGGCCCGAGCTCGCCGACCGCGACCCCGGAGACCTCGAGCCCCGGCTCGTCCACGAGCTCCGGATCCTCGCGGGCCCCGACCGGCACCGGTGAACCGAACGGCGGCCTGCCGCTGCTGGGGGGTTCCGGCCCGGCGACGAGCAGCTCACCGAGCAGCTCCTCGCCGGAGAGCTCGTCGTCGGCACCGTCGGACGACCGGCTGCTTCCGCCGATCACGATCCCGCCGCTGCTGCCCGGCCTCGGCCCGGTGACGATCGGCTGAGGTACCAGGTACACCCGGGCGGGCCCGGTCCGGCGCCGCACCGCGCCGGGCCGGGCCCGCTCCGGTGTCCCACCAGTAGGCTGGAACCCGCGCCCGGGTACCGCGGGGCGCGTGACGCCGTCGTACCAGGAAGGTCGCCGTGGTGAGTGATCCCGGGTCCGTTCCCGACGAGGTTCGGGTCGACGCCGCCGGCACCGGTGGCGAGACCGGGCTGGCCGAGGAGCCCGGTGTGCTCGAACGGGCGACCGCACTCGATCCGGCGCAACGCGCGGGCCAGGCCTCGGCCGCGGCGGCGGTCGCCGCGGAGAGCGTGGACCTGCAGCCGCCGGACGGCGACGGTCCGCCGCCGGACCTGACCGCGGCCGCGTTCTTCGACGTCGACAACACGATGATGGTCGGCGCGTCGATCTTCCACTTCGCCCGCGGGCTCGCCGCCCGCAAGTTCTTCACCACCTCCGACCTGGCCGGGTTCGCCTGGCAGCAGCTCAAGTTCCGGGTCGGGGGCCGGGAGGACAAGGGCGGCATCGCCGGGCACCGGGACACCGCGCTGTCGTTCGTCGCGGGCCGTCCGGTGGCCGAGGTCGTGGCCCTCGGCGAGGAGATCTACGACGAGCTGATGGCGGACCGGATCTGGGCGGGCACCCGGGCGCTGGCCCAGATGCACCTCGACGCCGGCCAGCGGGTCTGGCTGGTCACCGCGACCCCGGTCGAGCTGGCCCTGATCATCGCCCGCAGGCTCGGCCTCACCGGTGCACTGGGAACCGTCGCGGAGTCGGTCGACGGGCTCTACACCGGACGGCTGGTCGGGGAGATCCTGCACGGCCCCGCGAAGGCACACGCCGTGCGTGCGCTGGCCGCCTCGGAGGGCCTGGACCTGCGCCGGTGCACCGCCTACTCGGACTCGGTGAACGACGTCCCGATGCTCTCGGCCGTGGGCACCGCGGTCGCGGTGAACCCGGACTCGGAGCTGCGGGACGTCGCGAAGGCCCGGACCTGGCAGATCCGCGACTTCCGCACCGGGCGCAAGGCCGCACGGATCGGCGTGCCGTCGGTGCTGGGTGCCGGTGCGCTGGCCGGGGCGGTCGCCGCGGGGCTGGCCTACCGCAAGCGCTGAGGGGCGCCGGGGCGCCGGCCAGGCGTCTGCCGGTCAGCCACCGCGGTAACGCCGGGCGTAGCGCCGCGCGGCCTCCGCCCGCTCGTCCGCGGTCGCCTCGGCGCGGGTGGCCCGTGCGGTCCCGGCCGGGTAGCCGGCCTTCACCACCCGGTTCTCCACCGACTCCTCCATCACGAACAGCGCGTACTGCAGTGACACCAGCCAGCCGAGCAGGATCGCGGTCGCCCGCAGCCACAGCGGCCCGGGCACCAGCAGGATCAGCGGCACCGAGAGCAACGTCAGCATGGCCGCGGTCCGCGCGAAGTGGCGCAGGTGCCAGGTCCGGCAGGTGGTGTCGTGCAGGACCCACGTGCGGTACCGCGCGGGCAGCGAGCCGCCGACGGCGTACCACAGCCAGCGCAGCGGGCCCGGCCGGTGCGGTGCGGTCACCCGGTCAGCCCAGGAAGACGTTGCGCCGCTGGGACAGCAACCGGTACAGGGTGTGCTGGATGGTCTCCCGCACCTGGTCGGTCAGGTTGAAGACCAGCATCGGGTCGTCGGCGTCGGCCGGGGAATGCCGGTCGGTCGGGATCGGCTCACCGAACTCGATGTACCACTTCGACGGCAGCGGGATCAGCCCTGCCGGGCCGAGCAGCGGGAAGGTCGGGGTGATCGGGAAGTAGGGGGCGCCGAACAGCCGGGCGAGCGGGGCCAGGTCGCCGATCTTCGGGTAGATCTCCTCGGCCCCGACGATCGAGCACGGAATGATCGGGACGCCGGTCCGCAGCGCGGCCGACACGAAACCGCCCCGCCCGAACCGCTGCAGCTTGTAGCGGTCCCGGAACGGCTTGCCGATGCCTTTGAAACCCTCCGGGAACACGGCGACGACCTCCCCGGTGCTCATCAGGCGCTCGGCGTCGGGGTTGCAGGCCAGGGTCGCCCCGGACTTGCGGGCCAGCGAACCGGAGACCGGGAGCCGGAACATCAGGTCGGCGCCGAGCAGGCGCAGATGGCGGTGCGCGGGGTGGTCGTCGTGCACGGCGACGGTCATCATGACCGCGTCCAGCGGCAGCGTGCCGGAGTGATTGGCGACGAGCAGCGCGCCGCCGCTCTCCGGGATGTGGTGGGTGCCGATCGTCTCCACCCGGAACCAGCGTCGGTAGAGCGGTCGCAGTGCGGGCAGGACCATCGCGTCGGTGAGCTCGGCGTCGAACCCGAACTCGTCGACCTGGTAGTCCCCGGCGAGCCGTCGGCGCAGGAACTGGAGCGCCTGCTCGAGAGCGGCCTCCCAGCCCGGCTGGTCCTCGGCGTCGTCGGTCTCCGGTGGCGGGGGCACCGCGGCCGGCCGCACCTGCTCCCCGCCGCGCGCCGGCCGAGCGGGACCACGATCGCCCCGGATCGGGATCACCCGTGCCTCGGTCATGCCGTTGCCCCCTGTCGTGTCACGCCGTCCGGGCGCGTCGTCGGATCCGCCCACACGATCAGCGCAGCGCCCTGGCCAGGCCCAGCAGCCCGCGCTCGACCGAGGCGATGCGTTCCTGGCCGAGCACCGGGCGCAGGGCCTTGCCGCGGACGAAGTCGTCGAACGCCTGGGTGGTGGTCCAGCGTGGCTCGAAACCGAAGTCCTCGATCAACCGGCGGAGGTCCACCACCCGGCCGAAGTTCAGGAACCGCATCTGTTCCGGTGAGAAGTCCATCACCCGGGCACCGCGCAGCACCCGGCTGACCGGGCCGACGGCGCTGTTCGGCACCGGTACGGCGATCTTCCCGGCCCGCCGGATCGCCTGCGACAGCATCAGCACGCCGTGCGCGGCGACGTTGAAGACACCGGGGAGCTCGTGGGTCGCCGCACGCTCCAGCACGGCCAGGCCGTCCTCCTCGTGCAGCAGCTGCATCCGGGCGTCGTACCCGAGCACGGTCGGGACGACGGGCAGCGCGAAGTAGCGGCTCAGGACGGTGTCGATCCGCGGCCCGATGAAGTTCGCGAACCGCAGCACCGTCGTCGTGACGTCGGGCCTGCGCCTGGAGAATCCGCGCAGGTAGCCCTCGATCTCGGCGGCATCCTTCGCGTAGCCGCCCGACGGCAGGTCCTTCGGCCCGGTCGCCTCGTCGAAGACGGCCGGATCACGCGGGCTGGACCCATACACCGCGGTCGTCGACTTCAACACGACCCGCCGCACCGTCGACGCCTTCTGGCAGGCGGCGAGGAGCTGCATCGTGCCGATGACGTTCATCTCCTTCATCGTGGCGCGGCCGCCGGACGACGCCGGGCTGGCCGACAGCGAGGCGTGCACGACGGTGTCGACGCCCGCGGTGGAGATGACCTTCGCGATCAGCGGGTTGCGAATGTCCGCCCGGACGAACTCGGCGCGACCCATCCGCCTCAGCAGGTCGCGCGGCGGCGGGACGGTGTCGACGCCGAGCACCCGGTCGATCTGCGGGTTCGCCGCCAGCCGGGCGGCGAGGTGCCCGCCGAGGAACCCGCTCACACCCGTGACCAGCACGACGTTCGGAGTCGGCTGGGACATGGAGCGACCTCCCTGGACCTCGCCAGCGGACCGGCTGGCGATGGGCGTGCCGGGGCGAGCGGTGCCTGCTGCACACGACGACGGCGGCGGACGGACGACCCGGGCGAGCGGGGTGAGCCGGATGCGGACCACCGGTCGAACACCGCCTGACCACCTGGGCCGGGGCGAGCACCGTCGCTGCTCCGGCCGGACACCGGGCCGGTGGTCGATGGTATCCCGACTCGCCGTCGTCAGCACTCGCCCGCGCACGTGAAACGTGTGACGAGTGGGTGAATGGCCCGCTGGTGAATGGCCTACCGGTGAACGACGTGCCGGCCGGCGACGGGCCCGGCCGAACGACATCGGCCGCGCACCCGCCGTGGCGGGTACGCGGCCGATGCGCGAGTCACTTGCCGAGCTTGCGGCGCTGCACCCGGGTCTTGCGCAGCAGCTTGCGGTGCTTCTTCTTCGACATCCGCTTGCGGCGCTTCTTGATGACCGAGCCCATAGGTGCTCCTCCTGTATCGACGCAGATCGCCCGCGACCGCACCACCGGGTGGCCACGAAGCGGGCCGCCCACGCACACGTGCGCAGGACGGGCGACCGGTGGGAGTCGGCAGCCGGTTCGTCAGTCTACCGGGGCCGGTGCGGCCCTCCGGACGGGGGACTCAGCCCGCGTCGAAGTAGGCGTTGCGGAGGTAGTCCTCCACTGCCCGCTGCGGCACCCGGAACGAGCGGCCCACCCGGGCGGCGGGCAGCTCACCCGAGTGCACCAGCCGGTACACGGTCATCTTCGAGACCCGCATCATCGAGGCGACCTCGGCCACGGTCAGGAACTGGACCTGGGCCGGGCGCAAGGGCTCGGATCGTTCCGCCACCATCGGGCACCGCCTTCCTCCCCCGAAACGGGCCCCCGGACGCCCGGTGGTGGGGGATGCGCATGCAGTCTACCGGGACAGCTGTGACGATCGGTCCGCCAGAGGGGGGCCCGATCGTGGCACAGATCGGCGCGTCAGGGTGTCGTTTCGTCAACCGATGCGCTGATCGGGCGAATACGGAGGGCGACCGGCCCAATCGGAGTAGTCGAGGACACCGGAGCCGTCCACGGCGCCGGGACGTCAGTCGCGGCCGAGCTCGACCGACCTGTCGTGCGCGGCCGTGATCGCGTCCGCGAAGGCGGACCGGAGGCCGTGCCGCTCCAGCTCGCGCAACGCGGCGGCGGTCGTCCCGGCCGGGGAGGTGACGTTCTCCCGCAGCACGGCCGGGTGCTCACCGGTCTCCCGCAGCATCCGGGCGGCGCCGAGCGCCGTCTGCACCGTCAGCTCGGTGGCCGCGGGCCGGGGCAGGCCGAGTGCGACCCCCGCCTCGATCATCGCCTCGGCGACCAGGAAGAAGTAGGCCGGACCGGACCCGGAGACCGCCGTCGCGACGTCCTGTTTCGACTCGTCGATCCGCAGCACGGCACCGACCGTGCCGAGCAGGGCCTCGGTCTCGGCGAGATGGGCCTCGCCGGCGTGGGCGCCCGGCGAGATGGCGCACATCGCCGCCCCGAGCAGCATCGGGGTGTTCGGCATGACCCGCACGACCGGGGTGCCGGCCGGTAAGGCCCCCTCGAACAGCGAGGTCGGCAACCCGGCGCACAGGGACACGACGAGCGTGTCCGGCTCGAGCACCGGGGCGGTCTCGCCGAGCAGCCCGACGACGTCCTGCGGCTTGACGGCGACGACCACCGTCGCCGCACCGCGGACCGCCTCGGCCACCGGCGCAGCGGTGATCCCGAGCGCCCCGGACAGCTCCCGGGCGCGGTCCGGGGACTTCTCCGCGACGACCAGGTCGCCGGGGTCCCGGCCGGCCGCCAGCAACCCGCCGAGCAGTGCCTCGCCGATCCGCCCGCCACCCAGTACCGCGATCCTCGAACTCATGGGCAGCACCCTAGGCGCCCTGCTCAGCGCGGCAGCGGGGCCAGTGCCAGCTGACGGGCCTGGCAGACGGTCCGCCCGCGCGCATCGACCACCGTGACGTCCTCGTCGAACTGGGCGCCCGACACGGTCCGGGACCGCGAGACCACCCGCAGCCAGCCCGGTGCGGGGCGCCCCCGCAGCAACGCGGTGAGCTGCACCGTCGGGGCCCAGCCGGGCCGTCCGCCGAGGTTGAACACGGTCGGCGGGAGGATGTCGCCGGCGAGCAGTGCGAACAGCACGTCCGGTTCCTCGCCGCGCGGCCGCACCCAGCCCGCCATCTCCGGCGGGCCGGTCTCGCCCCGCAGGAACGGCAGGGACGTCGCCGGGTACCGCAGGTCGCAAGCGGCGGCGAGACCGGCGGCCCCGCCCGGGGCGTGCGCCGGGTCGAGCGCGTCGGCGTCCGGTTCGGCGGCGAGTTCCGGGGCGGTCTCCCAGCGCGGTTCACCGTCGGGCAGGACACCGGCGGTGACCGTGGCGTGCAGCATCAGCTTGTCGTCCTGCTCCAGCCGCACGGCGACCGAGGAGATCGTGCGCCCGATCTTGAGCGGGTTCGCGGTCAGCTCGACCGGCCCCGGATCAGGTGCCCGCAGGAAGTCCACCGAGACCGCGAGCGGATCGGGTGCCGGGGCGCCCGCCGGCAGATCGGACCGGAGCCGGGCGAGCGCGGCCTGGGCCATCAGCACCATCAGCAGGCCGCCGAAGGCCTTCGGGCCGACCGTCCAGAGGTCGCCGAGACGGGCGCGGAACCGGCCGTCGCCGAGATCGTCCAGTTCGCGGGCGTCGGCGAAGGGGCGCCCGGTGCGGACCGCGGAGCTGCTCATGCCGATCAGGCTAACCCGCCGGTTACCGGCGGGTAAGGAGTTCTCAGCGGCCGCCCACCGGCACCGGGGCCGGACGGCGGGTCGGCGCCAGGTGCAGCCGGGCGAACAGCAGCGACTCGGCGAGCATGCCGACGCGTTCCTGCCGGGTGCGGCAGCGCCGGGTCGACACCTCGAGCGCGACCGTGCCGCCGCGCGCGGCGAACCCGTCGTCGGCGAGCCGCTGGCAGACCTCGGCGCAGGGCTGCGCGCCGCGGCCGGGGACCAGGTGCTCGTCCTTCGGGGCCCCCGAACCGTCGGTCAGGTGCAGGTGGGTGAGCCGCTCACCCATCCGGTCCATCAACCCGAGCGCGTCGACCCGGGCGGCGGCGGTGTGCGAGAGATCGAGGGTGTAGGCGCCGAACCCGACCTCGGTCGGGTCGGGACCGAGCGCGTAGGGCACCGTGCTGATCGCGCCGCGGGTCACCGGGAACATGTTCTCCACGGGCAGCGTGATCCCGCGGTACTCCCGCGCCCTGGCGACCTCGGCGGCGAACACGGCCGCGTAGCGGCGCTGCCAGCGGAACGGCGGGTGCACGACGACGGTCCGGGCGCCGAGCCGTGCCGCGACCTCGACGGTGCGGCGCAGCCGGTGCACCGGGTCGGCACCCCAGACCCGCTGGGTGACGGCCAGGCACGGGGCGTGCACGGCCGTGATCGGCACGCCGTGCCGCTGGGCGAGGCGTTCGACGGCCAGCGGGTCCTGACTGACCGGATCGGTCCAGATCATCAGCTCGACGCCGTCGTAGCTGAGGTCGGCGGCGATCTCGAAGGCCGCTGCGACGCCCTCCGGATAGACGGAGGCGGTGGACAGCAGGATCGGCGGGACGGAGCGGTCGGTGTGTGCGGGCAGACTGAAAGAGGGTGCCACAATCCCCTGGGTCGCCTCGCGATCGCTCATCGTTACCTGTCCAGCAGCACCAGGAGCGCCGGGGACACCGTCAGCAACAGCCCGACCAGGACCGCGAACAGGGTGGTCTTGAGATCGTCGTTGCGCAGCAGCGCCCGCACGCCGAGCACCAGGCCCACGGTGAGCACGACGGCCGAGGCCAGCGCGACGATCGGGAACGAGAACCAGAGGAACCGGAACAGCACCCAGATCGCGGCACCGGCGACGGCGCCGCCGATCCACTGCGCGATGACGACCGCCCAGGCCTGGCCGGTGCCCGCCGCGCCGGCGTCCGCCTCGTCGTCCAGGCCGGCCGGGGGCTCGGCCCCGTCGGGCCCCTCGTCCTCGTCGGCGACCCGGCGCCGTCCGCGGCGGCCGCGCGACGCCTCGCCGGCATCCCGGTCCTCGTGGCCGGGGGCCTGCGGATCGTGCTCCTCCGGGCCGTCGTCCCACAACTCGCCGCGATCGGGGGTGAGCACGCCGGTGCGGTCACCGTCGAAGTCGGCCTCCCGCTCGTCGGCGAACGGGTCGTAGGCACCGGTCGGCGGGCCGTCGTCGACCACGGCCGGCCGGGGGCGGGTGCGCCCGGTCGGGACGTCCTCGCCGTCGTCGAGCGGGGGCGCACCGAACTGGGTGGGGGGGCCACCGTCGTCGGGATCGACGGCGGGGCGGCGGGCACCCAGCCTGCTGGTCGGTATCTCGTCCGGGTAACCGGCATAGGAGTTCGGATAGGAGTCCGCCGGGTAGGGGTCGGCCCGGCCGGCCGGCACGTCCGGATGGACGGGCTGCTGCGGGGCGGCCTGCCCCTCGTCGGGGCGACCCGCGTAGGCGCCGGCGCCCTCGTCCAGGCGGCCCGGGAACCCGTACGGGCCGGGCCCGTCGTCCGGGCGACGGGCCCGGCCGTTCGGAGGTGGGACATCATCGGGCCGGCCGGGGCGGCCGTACGGCTCCTCCGGACGACCGGCGCCGTTCGGGCCTGCGCCGTTCGGGCCTGCGCCGTTCGGGCCGTTGTACCCGGGGGGCGGGCCGCCGCGGTACGACTCGGGGGCGTGCCCGTTGGGCCGGTGGCCCGGGACCGGCGGGGCTCCCCCGCCGACGGCCTGCGGGGGGTGGCCGTTCCGGCCGGCACCGTTCACCGGGCCACGGTGGCTGCCGTTCGGAGCACCAGGGTTGGGAGCAGCGGGGTTCGGAGCAGCGGGGTTGGGGGCGTTGCCGTTCGGTACGAACGGGTCGCCGTGCCGGGCGCCCGGCCGGCCGGTGGCCTCCGCCGGGTCGGGACGGCGGGCGGGCGGGAACGACGGGTGCTCGGCGAGCGGGCCGGGTGGCCGGATCCGGTCGCCGCGCGGCGGAGCCTGCTCCGCGGGTGCCGCGGGCACGCCGCCGCCCGCCCCCGGCGCCGGGGCGCCGCCCGGCTCGTCGTCCTCCGACGCGCGGCGACGACGGCGGCGCCCGGTCTGGGAGCCGCCGTTCGCCGCCAGCAGCTCGGCGACCGTCCGCTGGCGAGGCTCTCCGAATCCCGCGCTGTCCACACTCATCACGACCACCGTGCCCTGTGTGTTGTCAAGGGTCCAAGTCCGCCCCCGGAAGTCTGCGCCGAGCGGTCGTCCCCGTTCGCTCCGTCGAGCATGTCGAACCGGCGCAGGAGCACACCCTCGCGCAACGCCCACGGGCAGATGTCGAGCTCGGCGACCCCGAGCGCGTCCATCGCGGCCTGTGCCACGACCACCCCGGCGATCAGCTGGTGCGCCCGGCCCGCGCTGACACCGTCCAGCTGGGCGAGGTCCGGGCCGGACATCCTGGTGACGAACCCGGACAGCTGGCGCAGGCCCTGGGCGGTCAGCGTGCGGTGCGCCCGGGGCCCGGCGCTCGACGGCGCCGCGCCGGCGAGGCGGGCGAGTGTCCGGAAGGTCTTCGACGTGCCGACGGCGAGATCCGGACGGCCCGCCGCGCGCAGCCGCCCGGCCACCGGGGCGAGCTCCTCGCGGACCCGCTCGGTCAGCGCGGCGAGCTCGGCCCGCGCCGGCGGGTCGGTGGTGAAGGCCTCGCGGGTCAGCCGGCCCACACCCAGCGGCACCGACACCGCGACGTCGGGCGTCTCGTCCCGGCCGACCGCCAGCTCCAGCGAGCCACCACCGATGTCGAGCACCAGCAGTCGCCCGGCGGACCAGCCGCACCAGCGGCGGACGGCGAGGAAGGTCCAGCGCGCCTCGTCCTCCCCGGGCAGCACCTCCAGCACGACGCCGGTCTCCCGCTGCACCTTCGCCAGCACCTCGGCCGAGTTGGTGGCGTCGCGCAGCGCGGAGGTCGCGAACGCCATCAGGTCGTCGCACTCCGCCTCGCGGGCGATGTCCCGGGCCCGGTGCACGCTCTCCAGCAGCGCCTTGACGCCCTCCTTGCCGAGCGCACCCCGGCTGTCGAGGTGCTCGGCGAGCCGGAGCTCGTCCTTGTCGGAGGACATCGGTCTCGGGTGGGCACCGCGGTGCGCCTCCACCACCAGCAGGTGGACGGTGTTGGATCCCACGTCGAGGACGGCGAGGCGCACGGGAACAGGTTACCGAGCCGTTATCGACCGACGGGCAACCCCATGAGTACCCACCGTTACACGTCGAACTTGTAGCCGAGCCCGCGCACCGTCAGCAGGTGCTTCGGGTTGGACGGGTCGTCCTCCACCTTGGAGCGCAGCCGTTTCACGTGGACGTCGAGGGTCTTGGTGTCGCCGACGTAGTCGGCGCCCCACACCCGGTCGATCAGCTGCGCCCTGGTGAGCACCCGGCCGACGTTGCGGAGCAGGTACTCGAGCAGGTCGAACTCCTTGAGCGGGAGGGCGACCTCGGCGCCGTTCACCGACACGACGTGCCGCTCGACGTCCATCCGGACCGGGCCGGACTCCAGCACGCCGCTGCCGCCCTCGGCCTCCCCGTTGCCCTCGCCGCCGCGCCGGAGCACGGCGCGCACCCGGGCGATCAGCTCGCGCGCCGAGTACGGCTTGGTGATGTAGTCGTCGGCGCCCAGCTCCAGCCCCACCACCTTGTCGATCTCGCTGTCCCGGGCCGTCACCATGATCACCGGGACGGCGGAGCGGGAGCGCAGCGCCTTGCAGACGTCGGTGCCGCTCATCCCGGGCAGCATGAGGTCGAGCAGCACGATGTCGGCGCCGTTGCGGTCGAACTCGGACAGCGCGTCGTTGCCGTTCACCGCGACGGCCGTGGTGAAGCCCTCCTTGCGCAGCATGAACGCGAGCGGGTCGGCGAAGGACTCCTCGTCCTCCACGATCAGCACCCTGGTCATCTCATCCTCCGGTTGTCGCGGTCTGGGGGGCGAGGTCCGCACCGGGGAGCCCGAGCCGGGCGGGGAGCCGCACGGTGAAGGTCGATCCGGTGCCGGGGCGGCTCCACAGCCGCACCTCGCCGCCGTGATTGGCACAGACGTGCTTGACGATCGCCAGGCCGAGCCCGGTCCCGCCGGTGGCCCGGGAGCGTGCCGGGTCGACCCGGAAGAACCGCTCGAACACCCGCTTCTGGTGCTCGGGGGCGATGCCGATCCCCCGGTCGGTGACGGCGATCTCGACCGAACCGTCGACCGCGCGCCTGCTCACCGACACCGGTGAGTCGGTGGGCGAGTAGGCGATGGCGTTCTCGATGAGGTTGGTCAGCGCGGTGACGAGCAGTGTCCGGTCACCGTCGACGACCAGACCGGACGGCGGGTCGGCGATGATCTCGACGCCGTGTGCCTCGGCCGAGTTGCGGCTGCGGGCGAGTGCCTCCCCGACGACGTCGTCGACGTCGACCGCCGCCAGCTCGGGCAGCCGCTCGGCCCCGGTCAGCCGGGACAGCGCGATCAGCTCGGACACCAGGTTGCCCATCCGGGTCGCCTCGCGGAGCAGCTTCTCGCCGAACCGGCGGACCTCGGCCGCGTCCTCGCCGGAGCCCGCCGCGGGCTCGAGGCCGTCCAGCGAGTCGAGCAGCGCCTCGGCCAGCAGCGCGACGGCACCGACCGGCGTCTTCAGCTCGTGGCTGACGTTCGCGACGAAGTCCCGGCGGGTGGCCTCCAGCCGGGCGACCTCGGACGTGTCGACCGCCTCGACCAGCACGAAGCCGTCGCCCAGCGGGCGGATCCTGGCCTGCACCTCGACCGGGCCGCGCGGCGTGCGGTCCAGCGGCGACAGGTCGACCTCGACCAGCCGGTCACCGGCCAGCACCCGCCGGCAGGCGGACCAGGCCCGCGGGTCGAGCCGGTCACCGGTGACGGCACCGAGCGCGGCGGCGCGGGGGTTGTGCAGCAGCACCTCGCCACCCGCACCGATGACCGCGAGCCCCGACGACGACGCCCGGAAGGTCCGGTGCAGCAGCTCACCGAGCGTCGGGCCACCCGGCTCCGCCCCCCGCGGGCGACGGTCCGGCTCGGTGTCGTGGTCGGGGCGGCCGTGCGACGACCGACGCGCGAGCGCGAACCCGGCCAGCAGGCCGAGGCCGAGCGCGGCGGCCGCGATCAGCCACGCGAGCGTGGTCACGGCTGCATGGTAGGCAAGCGGGGGTGCCCTCTGGCCAGCGCCGACCCGCGAAGGTGACGCCCGCGACCCGCCCGGGCGACAGAGTTCGGCACGCGTTCACCACCGGTTCACGGCGCGGACCCCAGGGTCTCAACGACCCTGGTTCGCCACTCCGGCGATCGCCTCCCGGGCCGCCTCCGGGTCCAGGTAGCGCCCGCCGGGCGTCAGCGGCGTCAGGTCGTCGTCGAGGTCGTAGACCAGCGGGATGCCGGTGGGGATGTTGAGGCCCGCGATGTCGGCGTCGGAGATCCCGTCGAGGTACTTCACCAGCGCGCGCAGCGAGTTGCCGTGCGCGGCGAGCAGCACGACCTTGCCGTCGCGCAGGTCGGGGACGACGGCCTCGGTCCAGTACGGCAGGAACCGCTCGACGACGTCGGCGAGGCACTCGGTGAGCGGCGCGTCGACGCCGGCGTAGCGCGGGTCGGCGTCCTGGGAGAACTCGGAGCCGCGTTCGATGGGCGGCGGCGGGGTGTCGTAGGAACGGCGCCAGAGCATGAACTGCTCCTCGCCGTACTCCTCCAGGGTCTGGCGCTTGTCCTTGCCCTGCAGCGCGCCGTAGTGGCGCTCGTTGAGCCGCCAGTCGCGGCGCACCGGGATCCAGTGCCGGTCGGCGGCGTCCAGTGCCAGGTTCGCGGTCGAGATCGCGCGGCGCAGCAACGAGGTGTGCACGACGTCCGGGGCGACGCCGGCCTCGGCGAGCAGCTCGCCGCCGCGGCGGGCCTCCGCCTCGCCCTGCGCGGAGAGCGGCACGTCCACCCATCCGGTGAAGAGGTTCTTCGCGTTCCAGTCGCTCTGGCCATGGCGCAGCAGTACGAGGGTCGGCATGCGGCACAGCCTGCCACTCGCGCGCGGCGCGGTCCTCCCGCCGCGCACCGAACGTGTCGACCCGCACGTTCCGTCGGTAGCGTGCGACCGACCGTGCTGCCGTGCTGCCGTGCCGCGGAGCCGGGTGGCCGTCCCGACCGAGCAGAAGTCCGAACCGCGCCGCCGTGGCCGCCGCGTTCGCCGACCCGGTAGGAGTACCCGTGCGCCGACGGACCACCCGAGCGCTCGCCACCGTTCTGCTCGCAGTCCTGAGCCTCGGCGCCGTGCTCCCGACCGTCGTCGCGGCCGACGTGCCCGGCAGGCCGTCGGCCGCGGTGGACGACAGTGATCTGGCCGGCCGCGTCGAGCGGCTCGCCGAGGCCCACGTCGGCCGCAGCACACCGGGCGCGGTGGTGGCCGTCGTGGACGCCGACGGTCCGCTGCTCGTCCGGGCGTGGGGAGACACCGGCGCCCCTTCACCGGTGACCCCCGCTCCGTTGACGACCGGGTCGCCGCTGCCGGTCGCGTCGGTGTCGAAGGTCGTGACCGCGCTGACGGCGTTGCGGCTGCACCACGACCGCGTCCTCGATCTGGACGCCGCCGTGCCGGTGTCCACCGGCGTCGATCCGATCGACCGGCGCGCCCCGGGGGCGCGCACCCCGGTCACCGGCAGGCACCTGCTCACCCACCACTCCGGGTTGGCCGAACCGCTCCTGATGCATCCCGACCCACCGGCCGGCCCCGGCGACGTCGCACCGCTGCTCGGGCCGTGGCTCCGCCACCATCCACCCGTGCTCGACCGCCCGGCCGGCACCGGCCTGCACTATTCACCGCTCGCGGGCCACGCGTTGCTCGGTGCGGCAATCGAACGGTCGACCGGGCTGCCGTTCGCGGAGGCGGCCCGCGCCCTGGTCCTCCGTCCGGCCGGTGCGACGACCGCGGACTTCCCGGCCGATCCCGCGTCCGGGGCCGTCGTGCCGGTCGTCGCCGACGGAGACGGCTGGGCCCCCGCGCCGTGGCCCGCCGTGCACGAACTGCCGGCGGCCGGACTGACCTGGTCCGCCGCCGACGCCGCGGCGCTCCTGCAGTCCCTGGTCGCCGACGACGGCCCGCTCCCGGCTCCGGTCGTGGCCGAGGCACTGGCCACCGCGGTCCGACCACCGCACGGCGGCCCCGGCCACACCCAGGTGTTCTTCGAGGCGCACCGCGCGGGCGTGCGCGTCGTCGAGCACGCCGGCGCGAACGGCGTCGCCTGGGTCGCGGTCCTCCCCGAGGCCGGGATCGGGGTGTTCGCCGCCGTCCCGACCGACGGTGCCGACGCCATGCCGTTCGCACCGGGTGTGGTGGACGAGGTGGCCGGCTGGGCGGTGGCCGCCGGGCGGGCCGAGGCCCGGGAACGCCCCCCGCACGGGTACGAGCCGCTGCCGGGCCCCTGGCCGGAGCAGCCGCTGGTCGTCGACCCGGTGGGGGTCTTCCACGAGCAGCTGTTCGGCGACCGGGGCCCGGAACGGGTGCTGCGGACGCTGTCGTCGCGGGTCGTGGTCGGCCGGGACGGCGACGAGCTGGTGGTCGGGGACCGGCGCTACGCCCCGGTCCGGGGTGACCGGTGGTGCGATCCGGCCGGCTGCATCGCCGGGGTCCGCGCCGCCGGCGGTGAGGTGCACCTGCTGCGCGGCGACCGCGCGATGCTGGAGCAGACGCTGGTGCCGGCCCCCTGGTGGTCCGACCGGATCGTCGTGGGCCCCGTCCTCGTGGCCGGGGTGCTGGTGGCGCTCGCGGTGATCGGGAGCGCTGCCCGGGCCGGGTGGCGGCGGCGACGTGGGCATCCGGCCGAGGGCGGGGCGCTGCGGGTGCTCGCCGTGGTGTGGGCGGCGCTCACCGTGGTGCTCGTCGTCGCCGGACCGCTCCTGCCGGTGTGGCCGCTGCTGACGGGCACGGCCGAGTGGGTGCCGTCCGCGGGTCCCCTCGTCCGGGCGTGGCAGGTCACGACGGCGGCCGGCACGATCACCGGTCTCGCGTCCGCGGCGTTGCTGGTGGTGCGGTGGACCCGGTTCGGCGGACGGCGCCGGTGGCCGGCCCTGATCGCGCTCCTGGTGGGCGCCGCCGCCCAGGCGGTGCTGGTGAGCTGGGCCTGGCCGGGCTGACCGGCCGGGCCGACCTGGCCCGGCCGCCGGGCCGCCGATCCGGTCAGGACGTCAGCCGGCCAGGTCGGCGAGCACGCCGCCCAGGGTGTCCGCCAGCAGGTCCAGCTCGGCACGGGTGACCACCAGCGGCGGGGACAGCCGGACGGTGGCACCGTGCGTTTCCTTCGCCAGCACCCCGCGGCGGGCCAGCTCCACGCACACCTCACGGCCGGTACCGACCGCGGGATCGACGTCGCAGCCGAACCAGAGCCCCACCCCGCGCACCGCGGTGAGCCCGGGCAGGGCGCGCAGCCGCTCCCCCAGGTACGCGCCGTGCGCGCGGGCGAGCGCCTGGAACGAGCCGTCGGCGAGCAGCCCGCACACCGCGGAGCCGACCGCGGCCGCCAGCGGGTTGCCGCCGAAGGTGGAACCGTGCTCACCGGGGCGCAGCACGCCCAGCACGTCGCGCCGCCCGACGACGGCGCTGACCGGCAGGATCCCGCCGCCGAGCGCCTTGCCGAGGGTGTAGAGGTCCGCCCGGACACCGGACAGGTCGGTGCACAGCGTGGCGCCGGCCCGGCCGAGCCCGGACTGGATCTCGTCGCAGATCAGCAGCACCCCGCGCTCCTCGGTGAGCCGGCGCACCTCGGCGAGGTGACCCGCGGGCGGCACGATCACCCCGGCCTCGCCCTGCACCGGTTCGAGGAGCACCGCGACCGTGTCGTCGGTGAGCGCGGCGGCCAGCGCGGCGGTGTCGCCGTAGGGGACGCGGTCGAAGCCAGGGGTGAACGGACCGAATCCGTCGCGGGCGGCCGGGTCGTCGGAGAAGCCGACGACGGTCGTCGTCCGGCCGTGGAAGTTGCCGCCGGCGACGACGATCCGGGCCCGCCCGTCGGGCACCCCGCGGACCCGGTGTCCCCAGGCCCTGGCCACCTTGACGGCCGACTCGACGGCTTCGGCGCCGGTGTTCATCGGCAGCACGGCGTCGGTGACGGTGAGCGCGGCGAGGTCGCGCTGGAACCCCGGGAGGCGGTCGTTATGGAAGGCCCGCGCGGTGAGCGTGAGGGTGTCGAGCTGGCGGTGCGCGGCGGCGACGAGGGCCGGGTGCCGGTGCCCGAAGTTCAGTGCGGAGTAACCGGCCAGCGCGTCGAGGTACCGCTTGCCGTCGACGTCGGTCACCCAGGCGCCGTGCCCCTCCGCCAGCACGACGGGCAGCGGCGCGTAGGTGGCGACGCCGTACCGCTCGGCCAGCGCGATCTGCTCGTCCGTCACGCGCGCGACGGCGGTCATCGCCGGACCTCCAGGGTGGCGCACTTGATCCCGCCGCCGCCGCGGCGCAGCTCGGAGGTGTCCACGCCGACCGTGCCGAAACCGCGCTCGGCCAGCTCGGCGGCGAACTTCTCGGCCTGCGGGGCGTGCACGACGGTGCGGCCGTCGGAGAAGCAGTTCAGCCCGAGGACCGCCGCGTCGGGTTCACCGACGATCACCGCGTCCGGGAAGCGGAAGCGGAGGATCTCCTGGGAGGCGTCGTCGAACGCCGACGGCAGGTAGGCCACCGCACCGGGGCCACCGGCCGGGTCGAGCACGGCGAAGGCGGTGTCCAGGTGGTAGTAGCGCGGGTCGATCAACCGCAGCCCGACGACCTCGCGGCCGAAGACCCGGGCGGCCTCGGCGTGCGCCCGTGGATCGGTGCGGAAACCGGTGCCCGCGTAGATCGTGCCGCCGACCGTCAGCAGATCGCCCTCGCCCTCGTTGACGTGCTCCGCCTCGCGGACGTCGAGGCCGGCCGAGCGGAACCGGGCGGCGTAGGCGGGGCCCTCGGCGGCCCGCTCGTCGTGCCGGAACCGCGCGGTGAGCGCGATCCCGTCGATCACGGTGCCGCCGTTGGCGGCGTAGACCATGTCCGGCAGGCCGGGTTCGGGGTCGATCAGCGCCACGTCGAACCCGAGATCGCGGTAGGCGGCGTGCAGGTTGCGCCACTGGGCCAGCGCCAGCGCCGTGTCGGTCGGCTGCTCCGGACGCATCCACGGGTTGATCCGGTAGCTCACGGTGAAGTGGGTGGGCGGGCACATCAGCACCGAGACGGTCATGGGCACATCGTGTCGCGCAGACACCGTGCGCTTCCCGCCATCTCGCGCACGATCAGCGCGTTCTGTACCGATCTTGCGCACAGGTCTAGCGTCTGACGCCGTGGACGAGACCGACCGGCGGCTGCTGGACCTGTTGCGGGTGGACGGCCGGGCCGGATGGGCCGAGCTCGGCCAGCGGGTCGGGCTGTCGGCGTCCGCGGTGCGCCGCCGGGTGGACCGGCTCACCGAGCGCGGGATCATCCGCGGTTTCACCGTCGAGGTGGCGCCGGACGCCGAGCACGGCCCCGGCGTCGCCGCCTATGTCGAGCTGTTCTGCCGCGGCACCGTGGCCCCCGGTGAGCTGCAGCGGATGCTGTCGGCGGTGCCCGAGGTGGTCACCGCGGGCACGATCACCGGCGAGGCGGACGCCATGGTGCTGCTGCGCTCACGCGACGTCCGGTCGCTGGAGGACGCGCTGGAACGGTTGCGGATGGCGCGCAACGTCGACCACACCCGCTCCGCGGTCGTCCTCACCTGGCTGGTGTCGCGCTGAGCGCCGTCGCGCCGGAGCGTTGTACGACGGGCGGGCCCGGCGTACCCTCTAAGTTGAGAGTTCAACTTTTGGAGTGACCATGCCCGTCCAGCGCCTCAACCACGCCGTGCTCTACGTCCGTGACGCCGCCCGCAGCGTCGCCTTCTACAGCGAGGTCCTCGGCTTCCGCACGGTCGTCGAGCTCCCCGGCGGGCGCGGCGCGTTCCTGCAGGCCGCCGGCTCGTCCAACGACCACGATCTCGCCGTGTTCGCGATCGGCGACCGGGCCGGAGCGTCCCAGGCCGGCCGGTCGACGGTCGGCCTCTACCACCTGGCCTGGGAGGTCGACACCCTCGGCGAGCTGGCCGCGATCGAGCGGCGGCTGCGTGCGGCCGGCGCGCTCGTCGGGGCCTCCGACCACGGCTCGACCAAGGCTCTCTACGCCCAGGACCCGGACGGGCTGGAGTTCGAGGTGTGCTGGCTGGTGCCCGCGGCGCTGCTCGGTGAGGACATGGGCATGCGTACCGACCGGCTCGACCTGGCCGCCGAGATCGCCCGCTACGGCGCCGACACACCGGGCGGGATCGGGGTGTCCGTCCCGGCGTGAGGGCTCAGCCGGCCGGCTCGGACAGATCCACCCGGTACCCGGCGCGGGCGGAGAACTGTGCGGTGACCGAGAACCGGTCACCACGCACCAGCGTGTGCCGCCACTCCACGGGCCGCCCTCCGGACAGTCCGAGCCGCTCGATGGCCAGCGCGGCGACACCCGGCCCGATCCCGAGCAGCTCCTGCTCACCGCGGCCGGGGACGACCGCCCGGATGTTCTCGCTGCCGCCGTCGACCCGGATCCCGCAGCGCCGCCGGTACTCGGGGTAGAGACCGGTGTGCGAGAAGTCGACGTCCAGCAGCGGCGCGGCGAGCTCCTCGGGCAACCACACCCGGTCCACCGCGAGCGGCTCGGAGTCCGCCAGGCGCAACCGCTCCAGGTGCACCAGCGGGGTGGACTCCTCCAGCCCCATCCGGGCCGCGACGACACCGTCGGCCCGCACCTCGAAGGTCCGGACCACACTGCGCTGGGTCCGCCCGGCCGCCTCGACCGCGACGTAGAGCGAGTACGGCTCGTCGAGCGGCTGCTCGATGGCGGCCGGGCCCGCCGGGCGGGCGACCCGGCCGCGGCTGGCGACGACGGCGCCGTCCTCCCGCATCCGGCGCAGCGCCTCGCGGACGGTGTAGCGGCTCACCGAGTACTCGGCGGCAAGGGCGAACTCGCCGGGCAGGGCCGCCTCGAACTCGCCGTCCTCCAGCCGCCTGCGCAGGTCGGCCAGCAACTGCTGCCACAGCGGCGTCCCGTCGCCGCGGATCAGCGCCCGCCCACCCATCTGCGCACTCCCCGCTCGGCCGATGATCCGTTCACCGTAGGCGACGGACCCGGGGTGACCCCCTCGTGCCCGCACGGTCACCCCTACCGTGGACGGCATGTCGTTCAGCGGGCAGCTGCGGGAGTCGAACGCGACGGTCTGGGACGCGGCGGTCGGGCACCGCTTCGTCGACGAGCTGTGGGCCGGGACGGTGGACCGCGCCGTCCTGCGGCGCTATCTCGAACAGGACTTCCAGTTCGTCGACTCGTTCGTCGCGCTGATGGGCGCGGCGGTGGCGAACGCCGACCGGCCGGGCCCCCGGGTCCGGCTGGCCCGCCAGCTCGGGCTCGTCGCCGGACCGGAGAACGACTACTTCGAACGCTCGCTGGGCGAGCTGAACGGGACCAGCACACCGGTGCGTGCCGCGCCAACCGTGGGATTCGTCGAGCTGATGGACTCCGCGCGCGACGAGGGGTACCCGGAGACGCTGGCGGTGCTCGTCGCCGCCGAGTGGCTGTACCTGGACTGGGCGACCCGTCCGGGCACCCCGGCACCGGACGACGCGATCTGCCGGGAGTGGATCGAGCTGCACCGCGGTGTCGAGTTCGAGGAGTGGGTGGCGTTCCTGCGCGCCGAGCTGGACCGGGCGGCCGAGACGCTCGACCCGCAGCGGCGGGACCGGGTGGCGGGGCTGTTCGTCCGCGCCGTCGACCTGGAGCTGGCGTTCTTCGACGCCGCCTACGAGGGCTGAGCCGGCGATGGCCGGCCGGGCGGTCGTCGTCGGCGCCGGGATCGCCGGGCTGAGCTGCGCGGTCCGCCTGCGCGAGCGGGGCTGGTCGGTCCGGGTGCTGTCCGACGTCGCGGTGCACGGATCCACCTCGCACCTGGCGGCCGCGGTGTGGTTCCCGACCCGGTCCGGGCCGCGGAACAAGGTGCTCGACTGGGGCGGTCGCACGTTCGGCACGCTCGCCGCGCAGGCCCGCGCCGGCGTGCCCGGTGTGGTGATGCGCGAGTCGCTGACGCTCTACCGGCACGAACCCGGGCCGCAGTGGTGGGCGGCGGCGGTCGGGCCGGTCCGACCGGCGCGACCCGACGAGCTGCCGCCCGGCTACCGGCACGGCCTGCGCTTCGCGGTGCCGCTGGTCGAGATGCCGGTCTACCTGCCGTGGCTGGCCGGTGAGGCCCGGCGGCGCGGTGTCGTGCTGGAACGACGCCGGGTGACCTCGCTGGCCGAGGCCGGCGCCGACGCCGACCTGGTCGTCCACTGTTCCGGGCTGGGGGCCCGCTCGCTGGCGGGCGACACCTCGGTGACGCCGGTGCGCGGGCAGATCGTCCGCGTCGTGAACCCCGGGCTCGCCCTGTCGGTGCGCGACGAGGCGCACCCGTCCGGCCGGGCGTACGTGCACCCCCGTGAGCACGACTGCATCCTCGGCGGCACCCTGGACGAGGGCGTCTGGGACACCACCCCGGACCCGGCGGTCGGCGCGGCGATCGTCGAGCGCTGCCACGACATCGTCCCGGCGCTGCGCGGGGCACCGGTGATCGAGCACGTCGCCGGGCTGCGGCCGGCCCGCCCGGAGGTCCGGCTGGAGGCCGAACCGGCGACCGCCGAGCGGCCGCGGGTCATCCACGACTACGGCCACGGCGGGTCCGGGATCACGCTCTCCTGGGGCTGCGCGGACGACGTCGCGGCGCTCGCCGGGCCGGGGGACCGCGGTTGATCCACAGGTGGAGGGCCGCTGCCGGCTCGCACTACGGTGCCCGGCATGAGCGAGAACCGGGCCACCGTCTGCACCGTCGTGACCACGACCGACAGCGAGGCGGCCGCGCGCGACCTGGCGGCCGGCGCGGTGGCGGCCCGGCTCGGCGCCTGCGCGCAGGTCGCCGGCCCGGTCACCAGCGTGTTCCGCTGGGACGGTGCGGTACAGACCGAGACCGAGTGGCGGGTGGAGATCAAGACCGCCGACGACCGGGTGGACGCGCTCACCCACCACCTGCGGCAACGGCACACCTACGACGTGCCCGAGATCATCGCGACGCCGGTGACCGGGGGCGACGCCGACTACCTCTCGTGGGTCCTGGCCGAGACCCGCTGACCCGCCGGTCAGGTCGGGTCGCGCGCCGGTCCGGGCGGGGGTACCTTCCCGACACCGCCCCCTCGGGCGAACGGCACGGAGGACGAGATGGCCGACGGTGTTCCCGGAACCGGCGTCGGCCGGATCAGCTTCCGCTCCAGCGAGCCCGCCGCCGTCGAGCAGTTCGCCGCCGAGCACTACTCGGCGACCTCGGTGCGGCCCGCCGAGAACGGTCGCTCGTTCGAGATGGGCCACGACACGCTCGTCGTCCCCGGCCTCGAGCTGAGCCAGCTGTGGGTCACCCTGACCATCGACGCCGCGGCCGACCCGGTGCAGGACCGGTACGTCGTGGACACCGTCTGCGGTGGCCGGCTGGAGTGGGACACCGAGGCGTACGGCACGATCCGGCTCGGGACCGGTGACGTCGCGGTCATGCCGGTGCAGGGCCGGTTCCGGGATCTCGTCGAGGACGTCGACCTGGACGTCGCCGCACTGGACGCCCGCCGGGTCGCCGAGTTCGCCGAGCAGGCGCACGGGATCGCGGCCGAGCGGTTCGCACTGACCGGGCTGCGACCGGTGTCGGAGTCGGCGGCCCGCTGGTGGGACGCCACGCTCGTGCACGTCCGGGACCGGGTGCTGGGCAACCCGCTGTTGCTCGACAACCCGATGGTCCTGGACGCGGCGTTCCACCGGCTCGCCGTGACCTTCCTCGCGACCTTCCCGAACACGGTGCTCGACCGGGCCGCCGAGCGGGCCAGGCGACCGGTGCCCCGCCTGGCCGCCGGCGTCGTCCGCGGGGTGATCGAGCACCTGCGCGCGCACGCCGATCGCCCGGCCCGCCCGGCCGATCTCGTCGCGCTGACGGGCATGCCGGCCCGCACCGCCCTCGCGAGCCTGCGCCGGGCCGGCGTCGATCCGGCGCTGCTGCTCCGGCACACCAGGATGTACGGCGCCCGGCGGGACCTGCTCACGGGGGACCGGCCCGATCCCGCGCGGGTCGCCGCGCGCTGGGGTTTCACCCACCTCGGGCGGTTCCGGGTCGCCTACGCCCGCGAGTTCGGCGAGACCCCGGAGGAGACCGCCCGCTCGTGACTCGGTTTGATGGATTAAGATTTCCATCAAACGAGGAGGTCGACGGCCCATGCCCGCACGCCTGCGCAGCACGGAACCGCTGTACCGGATCAAATCCGACCTGTTCAAGTGCCTCGCGCACCCGGCCCGGATCCAGGTACTGGAGGAGCTCGCCGCGGCCGGCGCCGACGGCGTCGGAGTCACCCGCCTGCTGGAGACCACCGGCTGCGAGGCGTCACAGCTCTCCCAGCACCTGGCCGTGCTGCGCCGGGCGGGCGTCGTCACCTCCACCAGGACCGGCAACGCGGTCGACTACCGGCTCGCCGAACCGCTCGTCGCCGAGCTGCTGGTCGTCGCGCGGGCGTTCCTGCTGTCCAGCCTGACCCGTGACCAGGCGCAGCTGGAGGCGGCCCGGGCGCTGCCCCCGTTGCCGGGCGCCACCCCGGCGACGTTGCTCGACGTGACGACCGAGCCCCGGCGGTGAACAGCCTGCGCGGGCTCCTGCCCACCCCGGCCGACTACGACCTCCGGCCCCGCACGCTGCGCGCCGACCTGGCCGCCGGCCTGACCGTCGGCGTGGTCGCCCTCCCGCTCGCGCTGGCGTTCGGCGCCAGCGCCGGGGTCGGACCGGCGGCCGGACTCATCACCGCGGTCGTCGCCGGGATCGTGGCGGCCGTGTTCGGCGGCTCGAACGTGCAGGTCTCGGGTCCGACCGGGGCGATGGCCGTGGTGCTGGCCCCGATCGTCGCCGCGCACGGCACCGGGGCGGTGGCCCTGGTCGCCGTGCTCGCCGGGGTGATCGTGCTCGTGGCCGGCCTGGCCCGGCTCGGCCGGGTGGTGACCGTCCTGCCGTGGCCGGTCGTGGAGGGCTTCACCCTCGGCATCGCCTGCATCATCGCGCTGCAGCAGGTCCCCGCGCTGCTCGCCGTGCAGATCGAGCCCGGTGGCAACACGCTGGTCACCGCCGTCGAGGCTGCCGGGCTCGCAGTGACCGCCGCCGATCCCACTCCGACCCTGTGGACGCTCGGCACGGTCGCGCTGGTCGCCCTCGCCATGGTGCTGCTGCCGCGGTGGCACGCCGCGATCCCGGCGTCCCTGGTCGCCGTCGCCCTCGCGACCGTGCTCGCCGAGCTCACCGACGCACCGGTCGCCCGGATCGGCGCCCTGCCGGACACGCTGCCGCTGCCGTCGATCCCGGCGATCGATCCCGGCATGCTGCGCGAGCTGGGCGGGGCCGCCCTGGCGGTCGCCGCACTCGCCGCGATCGAGTCGCTGCTGTCGGCGCGCGTGGCCACCTCGATGACGCGCACCGCACACCACCCGGACCGCGAGCTGGTGGGCCAGGGGCTGGCCTCCGTCGCGAGCGGGTTGTTCGGCGGGATGCCCGCGACCGGGGCGATCGCCCGCACCGCCGTGAACGTGCGGTCCGGCGCGCGGACCAGGCTGGCCGCGATCGTGCACGCGCTGGTGATCCTCGCGGTGATCTACCTCGCGACCGGTCCGGCCTCGGCGATCCCGCTCGCCGCGCTCGCCGGGGTGCTGCTGGTGACGAGCGTGCGGATGATCCCGGCGTCCACGGTCCGGGCGGTGCTCGGCGCCGGGCGCGGCGCGGCGCTGACGTTCACCGTGACGGCCGTGGTGACCGTCGCGCTGGACCTCGTTCAAGCGATCCAGGTCGGCATCGGGGTGGCCGCGTTCCTGGCGCTGCGCCACGTCGCCCGGTCGGCCGGCGTGCGCCGCGAACCGCTGCCCGGTCCCGCCGAGCCGGGTGACGAACGCATCGCGCTGTTCCGGCTGGAGGGTGCGCTGTTCTTCGGTGCCGCCGAGCGGGTCTTCACCACCATCACCGAGCGCGCGGTCGAGGACGGCGTGCTGGTGGTGATCCTGCGGCTGTCCGGCATCGGCATGCTGGACGCCACCGGCGCCCGCGCGCTCGGCGAGTTGATCGGGGACCTGGAGGCGTCCGGGCTGACCGTGCTGGTCAAGGGCGTTCAGGGCGAGCACCGCACGATGTTGCGCCGGGTCGGCGCGATCGACGCGCTGCGGCACCCGGCGCACCTGATCGACGACCTCGGCGACGCGGTCGCGCACGCCAGGTCGCACGTGCGGCGGTCGGCCGTCGCCGAGGTGGCGGAGCCGGGCCGCACCGCGCGCCCCGGGGACTGACCTCCCACTACTACTTGCCTACTGGGCAAGTAGTGTGACACCCTTCGATCCCCGGCCGAGGAGGATCCCGATCCCCGTGCAACCCACCCCCGCTCGACCCACCCCCGAGGACGCAGCGGCCGCCGTGGCCGAGGTCGAGGCGGCCCGCCGGGCCGTCGAGGCAGCCGACCGGCACGGCGTCGCGGTCATGCTCGCCGCCACCTCCGTCCTGACCTTCCTCGACTTCGCCGCGAAGGACGAGATCACGAACCCGCGCCGGCGGCTGGCCGCCTCGGTCGTGATCCAGGCGGCGGTGCTGGGCATCTCCCCGCTGGACGCGCGCGGGAAACCGGTCACGCCGTACCTCCCCGGCGACGGACCGCAACCCGCACTCGCGATGAAGCTCGCCGGCGTCACCCTGGGCTGGTACGCCGCCGAACGGCTGACGGTGCACCTGCTCCGGCGCAGCCACCTGAAGCGACCCAACACCGTCGCCGGCCTGGTTCTCGCGATCTCCCGCTCGGCCGGATACCTGGCCGTGACCACCGTGCTGCCGCGCGCGGGCCGCAGTGCCTGACCCGACCCCGGACACCCGGCTCGTCCCACTGCTGCTCGACCCGACCCGGTTACGGATCTCGGCCACCCTGGTCGCCGCCGGCGAGGTCGAGTTCGGCTTCGTCCGGGACCGGGTCGGACTCTCCGACTCGGCACTGTCCAAGCAGCTCAAGGTGCTCACCACGGCCGGGATAGTCGAGTCGCGACGGGAGCCGACCGGGGCCGCGCGCAGGTCGTGGGTCCGACTGACCACCGACGGCCGGGCCCAGGTCAGCGCGCACATCCTGGCGCTGCGGGAGATCGCGGCCGGGGGCGAGCGACCGTGACCGGTGTGGTGATCCGCCGGGCGGTCGAGGCCGACGTCGCAGCCGTGGCCGCACTGCTCGCCGACGACGACATCGGCGCGGCCCGCGAGTCCGCCGACGATCTCGCCCCGTACCTGGCCGCGTTCGCGGCCGTCGACGCCGACCCGTCGGAGCTGCTCGTCGTCGCCGAGCGGGACGGTGCGGTCGTCGGGACGCTGCAGCTGTCGCTGCTGCCCGGCCTGTCCCACCGCGGTGGCCTGCGGGCGCAGATCGAGGGGGTCCGCGTCGCACGGGCCGCCCGCGGCGCCGGGCTCGGCGGGACGCTGTTGCGCTGGGCCGTGGCCGAAGCCCGCGACCGCGGTTGTGCTCTCGTGCAGCTGACGACGGACGCGCGCCGGGTCGACGCGCACCGGTTCTACGAGCGACTGGGGTTCGAGGCGAGTCACGTGGGGTTCAAGCTGCCGCTCTGAACCGCGACCGCCCTGAACGGCGACCGAGGCGCGCGACCTCCTACCGGGCGGCGCCGTGGCGGTCCGCCACGCGTCGGTTCCGGGTTCCGGCGGCCGGTGTCCGGTGCCCGAGATCCGGTGCCCGAGGCCCGAGGTCCGAGGTCCGGGCACGTCCCGGGGGAGGCCGACCGAGGAGTGACCATCGGTGGCCGAGACCGCCAGGACACGAGGCGCAGAGCGTCGAGATCCACTTCCGACCTGCAATGAGACCTGGCGTTCGAACATCAGTTCGAGTACCGTGGACCATGGCTTCCGCCGGGCTCGCCACCGCGCACCGCCTCCTCACCGAGGCGGTGGCCGCGCTGGAGGCCGCGGCCGGCCCGGCTGCCGATGTCGAAGAGCTGCTGTCGGTGTTGACCCTGTGTGAGGAGACCACCCGCCGCCTCGACCGGGCCGTCGTCGCGACGATCGCCACGCTGGACCGGCGGGGCACGTTCGCCGAGCGCGGCTACCGGTCCCCCGAGCTCGCCCTGGCCGACCTGCTGAACTGGGATCGCGCCGAGGCGCGCCGCCGCACGGTCGCCGCCGGGCACGTCCACCCCCGCACCGCGCTGGACGGCACGGTCCTCCCGGCCGCGCTCCCCGCCACCGCGGAGCGCTTCGCCGACGGCCGGATCGGGCTCGGGCACGTGCACGTCATCGCGGCCGTGCTGGGCAGCCACGCGGCTCGACGGATCGACCCCGAGCGCCTCGCCGCGGCCGAGGCCCGGATCGCCGAGCACGCCGGTGTCCACAACCCGGCGGAGCTGCGCACCTGGGCCACCCGGTTGATCGAGGCGCTCGACGACGACGGCCCCGAGCCCGACGACGCACCGCCCCCACAACTCAACACGCTCGCGGTCGTCCCGCACCGGGGCCGTGCCGGGGGCCGGATCACCGGCCGGTACGACGACGCAGCCCTGTTCGACGCGATCGCCACCGCCGTCGACGCCCTGGCAGCCCCGCGCGACGGCCTCGACGAGCGCCGCCCCGACCAGCGCCGGGCCGAGGCGCTGGCGGAGATCTGCGCACACGCGCTCGACCGGGGCACCGTGCCCGACACCGGCGGTCGCCGACCGGTGATCAGCGTCCTGATCGGGTTCGACGACCTGCAGCACCGGGCCCGCGCCGCGGTGCTCGACTTCGGTGGGACCACCACCCCGGAGAGCCTGCGGATGCTCGCCTGCGACGCGGGCGTCGTCCCGATCGTCATGAACGGCCGGGGGCAGCCGCTCGACGTGGGCCGGACCCGGCGCACCGTGCCCGACGGGCTGCGCCGCGCCGTCACCGCCCGGGATCACGGCTGCGCGCACCCCGGCTGCGACCGGCCGCCGTCGTGGTGCGAGGTCCACCACATCGTCCCGTGGGAGACCGGCGGCGCTACCGCCCTGGACAACTGCGTGATGCTCTGCAAGGTGCACCATCGTCTGGTCCACCACTCGGAGTGGATCATCCAGGTCCGGCACGGGTTACCCGAGTTCATCCCACCCCGGTGGATCGACCCGATGCAGCGGCCACGCAGCCGCCCCCGGCCGGCCGACGCCGCATGACCACGACCGCCCGGGACGCACCAGACGGGTCACGGGTATTGACCGTGCCGCTACGGCAGGGTGTCGACTCGTCCGTGCCGGGCCGTCCGGCAGGCGGGGGGTTCGTCGGACGGCCCGGTGACCGCGATCCCGGCACTGCACATACCCGCGCACGTCCGCCGGCTGCAGCCCGATGACGACGGGGTGCCGCTGCTCGGCGACGACGTCGCCCGCGGCTCGGCGGTCGCCCGTGGCCCGCTGGTCGCCCGCGGCCCGGCGGCGGCCCGCGGCCCGACGGTGGCCGCTACCCGCGCCGGGAGTATCGAACGGGGTACGTACCGCGCGAACCGGCCCGGGATGCCCACCCCGAGCGCGGCACGCCGATAACGTCCGCGTCCACAGGCGACGGACGGGTGCGGAATGGGCGGCACGCACGACCGGGAACACCTCACGGCCGCTACCGGGAACGGGTGAGCGGCATGTGGGTCTTCTACCTCATCGCGGCCGGCTTCGGCCTCGCGTTCGTGATCGGGGTCGTCCGCGACCGGCGCAGGTTCCGCAACGCCGTGCTGCTCGGACTCACCGCGGCCTGCCTGGGGCTCGGACTGATCGGGGAGGCCACCCGGCTCGGCCCGGTCGCGTTCGACGTCTTCCAGTTCGTCCTGCTCGGCACTCCGGCGCTGGTCGTGCTGGTCCTCGCGGTCTTCCTGATCCTGAACGGGCTGGTGATGATCCGACGGGAGGGGCGCAGGCTCGGCAACCTGCTCTCGCTGCTGGCCGGCCTGGTACTCCTCCCGCTCCCGTTCCTGCTCCTCGCCGGGGCGTACTCGGAGAACATGGTGGTGGCCGCGGCGACCGTCGCCGGCCTGCTCGTCGTCACCTACCTCGGCTTCCTGTTCTGCTGCTACCTCGCCTACAGCTGGCTCTACGGCCGGTTGCGGCCCCGGCCCGGTTTCGACTTCGTGGTGGTGCTCGGATCACGGCTGATCGACGGCCGGGTCCCGCCGCTGCTCGCGAGCCGGTTGGACCGGGCCGCCGCACTGTGGCACGCCGAGACCCGGCGGGGCGGCGCCCCGCTGCTCGTCACCTCCGGCGGGCAGGGCCCGGACGAACCGGTCCCCGAGGCCCACGCGATGGCCCGCCACGTGGTGTCGGCCGGGGTCCCCGCGGAGTCCGTCGTCACCGAGGACCGCTCGATGACGACGCTGGAGAACCTCGGCAACAGCCACGCGATCATGACCGATCGCAGACCCGGGTACCGGTGTGTCGTCGTCACCAACAACTTCCACGTCTTCCGCGCGGCACTGATGACCCGCAAGGCCGGGGTCGACGGTCAGGTCATCGGGTCCCCGACCGCGGCCTACTACTGGCCCAGTGCCACCATCCGCGAGTTCACCGCCATCCTGGTCGAGCACCGGATCGTGAACCTCGTCGTCGTGCTCGGGCTGGTCGCGCTCGGTGTGGCGGTCGCGGTCCTCTGAGAACGGCGGGTTCATCAGCGGCGCGGGGACGGCGACCCTCACGGAGCGCACACCGACACGCCGGTGACATCGCGCGACGGGGACCGTACCGTCGCCGACGTGCCCGACGCCGCGACCACCGCCGCGTTCCTGCTCGGGACCCTCGTCTTCGTCGTCGTGCCGGGCCCGAGCGTCCTGTTCGTCGTCGGTCGGGCAGTGGCGCTCGGACGGCGGGCCGCGCTCGCGACGGTGGCCGGGAACCTCGTCGGTGTCCTCGCCGTCGTCGTCCTGGTGTCTCTCGGGATCGGCGCGGTCGTCGAGCGGTTCGCCGTCGTGCTGACCGTGCTGAAGTTCGCCGCGGCGGCATACCTGGTCCTGCTCGGCGTCCAGGCGTGGCGGCACCGCGGCAACGTTCCGCTCCCGTCCGGTGCCGGTCGCACCCGGCGGCGGGCGTTCCGCGAAGGGCTGGTCGTCGGGCTCACGAACCCGAAGGCGATCGTCTTCTTCGCGGCCGTGCTGCCCCAGTTCGTCGATCCCGCCGGGTCGACGGCGACCGGGCAGATGCTGGTCCTCGGCATGTTGTTCTGCGCGCTGGCGTCCACCGTGGACGTCGGATGGGCGCTCGGCGCCGGCACCGCCCGCGACTGGTTCGCCCGTAACCCCCGCCGGCTGCGGGCGACCGGTGGCGTGGGTGGCCTGATGCTCGTCGGGACGGGGATCGGCGTCGCCGCAACCGGCCGGACCGGCTGACGGTGCCGGACCCGAAACCGGGTCGACAGCAGGTAGGGCGTCGGTAACGTCTCCCCCGATGCCGAAGACGGTGACCCTGATCCGCTCCGCGACCCTGTCCGACGTCGCCGAGTACGCCTACGCCGCGACCGCCCCGAGCGACGCGCGACTGATCTTCCTGGCCGGAGCGTGCCCGTTGAACCCGGACGGCAGCACGGCCGCGATCGGCGACTACGCCGGCCAGGCCCGGGCCGCCTTCGACACGATGCGCGTCGCGTTGGCCGACGCCGGCGCCGCGGTCGACGACGTGATCAGCACCCGGGTGCTGGTCGCGTCGACCGAGCAGGCGGACCTGGTGGCGGCCTGGGAGGCCGTCCGGGACCGGTTCGGCGACCACGACCCGCCGAGCACCCTGTTCGGCGTCACCGTGCTCGGCTACGACGACCAGCTGGTCGAGATCGAGGCGGTCGCCGCGGTGCGCGACCCGTCCTGACCGGTCGGTCCTGCAGGCGATGAGTTCGAGAGCCTCGCCCGGTCCACACCGTGTGACCCCGCTTCTCAGAGTCCAGAACTTCACCGTCTCGTCGGACGGCTTCGGCGCGGGCGATGGCCAGAGCCTGGAACGGCCGTTCGGGCACGCCGACCCGGGTGAGCTGCTGGCCTGGGCGTTTCCCACAGCGAGCTGGCCCGGCCGCACGGACCACGCCGGGAGCCGTGGTCTCGACGACTACTTCACCCGCGACTTCACCCACAACATCGGCGCCGAGATCATGGGGCGCAACAAGTTCAGTCCCCATCGTGGTCCCTGGCCCGATCTCGAATGGCGCGGCTGGTGGGGCGACGAACCACCGTTCCACACCCCGGTGTTCGTGCTGACCCACCACCATCGTCCGTCGTTCACCCTCGGCGACACGACGTTCCACTTCGTCGGCGGCGAACCGGCCGCGATCCTGGAACGGGCACGGCAGGCCGCGAACGGCAAGGACATCCGCCTCGGCGGTGGAGCGTCCGTGATCCGCGAGTTCCTCGACGCGGATCTCGTCGACACCCTGCACATCGCGGTCTCCCCCGTGACCCTCGGTTCCGGCACGCGGCTCTGGGAGTCCCCCGACGAGCTGCGCGACCGCTTCCACCTCGACGTCGTGCCCAGTCCGAGCGGGGTCACGCACCACCTGTTCTGGCGGCGGTGACGGAGCCGTGACCGTCGATCGGTGAGGCCGCAGCGCCGGCTGCACTGACCACAGACGTCGGTCGAGGACCGACATCTCGACGGACGTCCGCCGAACCGGCGCTGACCAGCGCTATGGCCTCGTCCACGGGCCCCCGGCACTCGGGGGTGCCGTCGGGCATCAGCCCGGAGCAACAAGCTGGGCCTGGTCCGCGGACCGCCGTATCCTCGGAACATGACATTCCAGCGGATCACGGTGGACCCTGCCCTGATGGGCGGCGTTCCGACGCTCCGTGGCCTGCGCATTCCGGTCGCCACCGTCGTCTCCATGGTCGCCGACGGAATGAGCACCGAGGAGATCTGTCAGGACCTTCCCGACCTCACACCCGACGATGTCACCGAAGCACTGCGCTACGCCGCCGAGGCGGTGCGTGAACGCACCCTCCCGTTGGCCCCCTCAGTGTGAGGCTGCTGCTCGACAACAACCTCTCCCGGCGGCTCGCCGAGATTCTGATCGTGGAAGGTGAGGATGTCGCCCACGTCGGATCGCTCGGGCTGCGAGCTGCGGACGACGACATCGTCCTGGCCACCGCGCGACGATCACCGTGTCCTCGTCAGCGCAGACACTGATTGTGGGGCGCTCCTCGCCGCGTCACGCGAACCAGGACCCTCCGTAGTCCTTGTCCGCCGGATCGCCGGCCGGCGCGTCCACGAAATCGCGGGCCTTCTGATCGCGAACCTCCCTCATGTCGGCGAGGACCTCAGGCTGGGCAGCATCGTGGTCATCGGGGACGACTCGATCCGGATAGCCGCCTGCCGATCGGTTGACCCCCTACCGGTGGAGCCCGTCGTCGCTCACCACACCACGGCCGCCCGGACCTGCGGTGGTGTCCCTCCAACCGGAGATCGGGCCCACGGATCTCGCGGGACACCCGGTGCCGGACACGGCTACGGCCGACGGCCCTCCAGCTGTGCTGCCACCTCGCGGAAGCGGCCGACGGGAACGAGGTGCACCCCGTCGAACGCACCGGTGTCGCGAAGCGCCTGAATCTGCTCGCACGCCGCGTCGACCCCGGCCGCCGGGTCGGCCGCGACGCGGCCGGACAGTTCGTCCGGGACCTCGATGTCAGGGATGGTCGCCCGCAACCTGGTCGCCATTCCGGCACTCGCGAGGACCATGACACCGGCGTACACGGGCAGGTCGGTCGGGTTGTCGTCCCGCCATCGCAGGAACGCCTCCACGGAGAAACTGACCTGCACGAAGACGAAGTCGGCCAGCTGTTTCCAGGATGCGACCGGACGCCGGCGTCCGGCGGTGACGCCGATCCGAAAGGGATCCACCCGTCGAACGCCGCCTGATCGGTCACCGCGCGCGCCTCCTCGATCATGGCCCGTACGGTCAGCCCACCGGCCCGGTCCCCGGCCGAGGGCTTGTCGCCGTGCACGAAGAGGAACTGGTCCACCCCATAGGCGGCGGCGGTCAGCAGGTCCCGCCGGAAGCCGAGCAGGTTCCGGTCACGCGAGTTGACGCAGGCGATGCTGCGCCCGCCCATCGCCTGGACCTCGTTGGCCACCGCGATGCTCGAGACCGTGGCACGTCCGATGTGGTTGTCCGGGATCAGGAACGAGTCCGACACCGGGCTCAGCACGCCGATCTGGTGGCGGACGCGCGTGAGATCGGGCCTGGTCGGCGGCTCGATCTCACAGATGATGCGGAAATCGTCGGTCACAGGTCGGACGATAGGGCCCCGGGGGCTCGACCGTGCCGAAGCCGAGAGGCTCCGCGCGCTCTGACCGCGAGCGTCCTGGGCGGGGGCCGGCGAGGGTCGGCCGTCCGGGCCCCATCTCGTCACAGGGCCCCGGACCGGGGGGCGTACATGATCACTGCGACTCCGGCGAGGCAGACGAGTGCACCGATGACGTCGTAGCGGTCGGGGCGGAACCCGTCCGCGACCATGCCCCACACCAGTGAGCCGGCGACGAACACCCCGCCGTACGCGGCGAGGACGCGGCCGAAGGCGGCGTCGGGCTGCAGAGCGGCCACGAAACCGTAGAGGCCCAGGGCGATGACCCCGGCCCCGATCCAGAGCCACCCCCGGTGTTCGCGGACGCCCTGCCAGACCAGCCAGGCGCCGCCGATCTCGAACAGGGCTGCGACGACGAACAGGGCGACGGACGTGATGGTCAGCACGGGGCACTCCCGGTGTGGGCCGGGGCGAACAGGTCGTCGAGCAGTGCCCCGGCTTCGACCGGGGCGGTGGCGTCGAGCTGTACGCCGTCGTGTGTGACGGTCAGGGTGAACCGGAAGAACGGGCAGCAGCTCACCTCGTCAGCGACCAGGGCGGCCACCTCGGAAAGCCGGGACGTGGGCAGCTCGGTGCGGACGGTGCCGTCGTCGAGGCGGCGAGGCACCGCACCGGCCAGGACGGCCCGCCAGTCGCCCAGGCGGGCCGCGTGGTCGTCACCGGACAGTGAGCATGCGACCGGGGGCACCGGCTCGGCGGGGCGGGTGGTTCCCGGAGCATCGGGTGACCTGGAGAGGAACGCGCAGTCGGGGTCGCACGGGGTGTTCCGGGCCGGGAGCGCGCGCAGTCGTACCCGGGCCCCGGTCAGGTGCCGGCGCAGTTCGTGGAGGTCGTTCACCCGGCCGTCGAGCTCGGCGATCTGGTCGTCGACCAACGGGGCGAGGCGGCCCCGGACGTCGCGGCACATGCCGTCCTGCCACACCCCGAGAAGGTCCCGGATCCGGGTCAGCGAGAGTCCGAGGTCCTTGGCGGTGGCGATGAACCGCACTCGTTCGACGTCGTTGTCGTCGTAGGTGCGGTAGCCGCCCGCCGTGCGTTGCGCGGGCAGGAGGCCCTGGGTCTCGTAGTAGCGCAAGGTCGTGGCGGGGACGCCGACGCGCTCGGCGAGCTGGGAGATGCGGTAGCGGACCACGGCGGAGACGGTAAACCTTCGAGTCGGGTCGAAGGTCAAGCGAACGATCCGTGACAGGGCGGGGGCCGTGGTGGCGGCGCGAGGCCCCGCCCTGCCGTGGTGGCGGGCGGGGCCTGCGCCAAGGGTGCTCGTCGCTCGGTCGCGGCAGGGTCAGGCCGGTGCGCCGGTGGTCACCGGGGTCTCGTTGCGGAAGAGGTCGAGCACCGGGCAGTGGGCGTCGACGGTCTCACGCAGCCGCTGGTAGTCCTCCTCCGAGGCCGGGCCCTTCAGATCGACGACCAGTCGTACCGCTCCGAAGCCCGGGCGCACGTCGTCGTCGAGGCCGAAGAAGCCGCGGACGTCGAGGTCGCCCTCGACGTCGACCTGGATGTCGTCGACCGGGATGCCCAGCTTCGCGGCATAGAACCGGTAGGTCACGACCTGGCAGGACAGCAGACTGGCCAGGGCGAACTCGACCGGGTTGGGTGCGGCGTTCTCCCCACCGAGCGCGGGCGGCTCGTCGACGACGACCTCGTGGTTGCCGATGCGGATCTCGGAGCGGACGCCGTCACCGCCGTGGCCGGTGGCGCGGAAGAGCGCCCGGGCGTTGCCGGCGTCCTGGGCCACGGCGTCGGCCGTGGCATCGACGATCCCGGCGAGCGCGGTGTCGCGCGCGGTCTGTGTGCTGGTCATTGGTTCTCCTGACGGGTGCGGACGAGGACCTGGACGCGTCGTCGGCGACAGACGGCGTGGCCGTGAGCTCCAGGTCGATGTAGAGGCGGCGGACGCCTACGAACATGTCGAGCACCCTTCGTGCAGTTCACGACGACCGTAGGCACGTCGCCCGCCGTCGGTCGACCCACCGACCACCTGTCAGGAACCGGGGCTGCCGGTCCGGACAACCAGCAGGCGACGGTCGGGCTCACCCACCGCACCCCACTCACGACGAAACGGCGCCGTCCCAGCGTTCCCGCTGGTCACGGCGCCGTCCCGACCGGTCAGGAGTATCAGGCGTTCGCGGTCTCCCGGGCCCGCAGGTCCTTGCGCAGGATCTTCCCCGACGCCGACTTCGGGATCTGGTCGATGAACTCGACCACCCGCACCTTCTTGTGCGGCGCGACCCGCTCCGCGACGAACGCCATGACCTCGTCCTCGGTCAGGTCCGCGCCGGAGGCCTGCTTCACCACGAACGCCTTCGGCACCTCCTCGCCGTCGGCGTCCTTGACGCCGATCACCGCGGTGTCGGCGATCTTGTCGTGGGTCAGCAGCAGCGCCTCCAGCTCGGCCGGCGGCACCTGGTAGCCCTTGTACTTGATCAGCTCCTTGACCCGGTCGACGATCGAGTACACGCCCTCGGCGTCGACGACGGCGATGTCACCGGTGTGCAGGTAGCCCTCGGCGTCCTTGGTGGCGTCGGTGGCGTCGGGGTTGTTGAGGTACCCGACCATCACGTTCGGGCCCTTCACCCACAGCTCGCCGCGCTCACCGACGCCGACCTCCTTGCCGGTCTCCGGGTCGACCAGCTTGCACTCGATGTTGGGCAGCGCGAAACCGGACGAGTTGAGGTCGAGGTCGCCGCGGTCGTCGGGCATGCAGTGGCTCACCGGCGACAGCTCGGTCATCCCGTAACCCTGCAGCACCGTGCAACCCAGCCGCTTCGCGACCGCCCGGCCGAGCTCACCGTCCAGCGGCGCCGCGCCGGAGAAGACGGTCTTCACACAGGACAGGTCGTAGGAGTCGACGAGCGGGTGCTTCGCCAGCGCCACCGCGACCGGCGGGGCGATGTAGAGCCGGTCGACCGCGTACTTCTGGGTGATCGACAGGAACTGTTCGAGATCGAACTTCGGCATCGTGACGACCGTGGCGCGGGTGTGCAGGCCCTGGTTCATCATCACGGTCATGCCGTAGATGTGGAAGAACGGCAGGAACGCCATGATCTTCGTCTGGTCGGTGACGTTGCCCATGACCTGCACCTGGAGCAGGTTCGCGACCAGGTTGCGGTGGGTCAGGACGACGCCCTTGGCCAGGCCGGTCGTGCCCGACGAGTAGGGCAGCACCGCGGTGTCGGTCGCGGTCGTGGTGAGTTCGGGCGCGGGCGCCCCGGACGAGACGAGATCGGCCAGCGAGTCGTGCCCCTCGACCTTGTCGATGGTGAGCACGGCGTCGGCGGACAGGCCCGCTTCCTTCGCCCCGGCCAGTGCCCGGTCCAGGAACGGCGACACGGTGATCAGTGTCGTCGCGCCCGAGTCGGTGAGCTGGTGCGCCAGCTCGCTCCCGGTGTACATCGAGTTCGCGCTGGTCACAATGCCGTTCGCGCGCAGGATGCCGTGGAACAGCGCCGCCCACTGGGGCAGGTTCGGCGCGAACAGGGCGACGACGTCGCCCTTGCCGACGCCGCGCGCCGCCAGCCCGCCCGCGATCTTCTCGACCATGTCGTGGAGCTCGGCGAAGGTCAGCTGGTCACCGGTGGTGCCGTCGAGGAACGCGGGCGCGTCGGCCCGGTCCCCGAATCCGTCGGCGAACAGGAACTCGGTCAGCGAGACATCGGGGATCTCGACGTCCGGGTACGGGCTGCGCATCGACAAGGCGTCGCTCCTTCGCGAGGTCCATCGGGGGGAGCCGGGCGGCGCGGGACACACCCGGGTGCTGAACGACATGCTAGGCACTGCCGGACGCCCGCGCTCCCGCTCCGGCGGAAAAGTTACCCGCGGGTCACCATGTGCTCCGGCGCGGCCCGGTGACGGATCGGCGGAGTTCGGTCACCATGTCGGAGCACAACGATCCCCGAGCTCGAGGCGGCCCGCATGACGACACCGCGCCGGCCGTCCACACTGCGGACCGAGCTGCTGCGCCGCAAGCCCGTCCGCCCGCCGACGACGGGATCGGGGCCGGGTGAGCTGCGCCGCTCGATCGGCACCCTGCAGCTCGCCGCGTTCGGTATCGGCGCCACCGTCGGCACCGGGATCTTCTTCGTGCTCTCCTCCGCCGTCCCGGACGCCGGGCCCGCCGTGGTGCTGTCGTTCGTGCTCGCCGGTGTCGCGGCCGGGCTCTCCGCGCTCTGCTACGCCGAGATGGCCTCCGCGGTCCCGGTGTCGGGCAGCACCTACTCCTACGCCTACGCCACCCTCGGCGAGGTGGTGGCGATGGGTGTCGCCGCCTGCCTGTTGCTGGAGTACGGCGTCTCCGCGGCCGCGGTCGCCGTCGGCTGGAGCGGTTACCTCAACGAGGCACTGGTCAACATCACCGGCATCGAGCTGCCGCAGGCGATCCTGGCCGCACCGTGGGACAGCGTCCCCGGCGTGGTCAACCTGCCCGCCGTCGTGCTCGTGGGGCTGTGCATGGTGCTGCTGATCCGCGGGGCCAGCGAGTCCGCCCGGCTGAACGCGATCATGGTGGCGATCAAGCTCGCCGTGCTGGCGATGTTCGTCGTGATCGCCTTCACCGCGTTCGACGCGGACAACTTCGCCGACTTCGCCCCGTTCGGCACCGCGGGCGTGGCGACCGCGGCCGGGGTCATCTTCTTCTCCTTCATCGGCCTGGACGCAGTGTCCACCGCGGGTGACGAGGTGCGCGACCCGCAGCGCACGATGCCGCGGGCGCTGTTGATCGCGCTCGCCGTCGTCATCACGTTCTACGTGCTGGTCGCGGTCTCCGCGGTCGGCACCCAGCCGTGGCAGGACTTCGAGGGTCAGTCCGAGGCCGGGCTCTCCCAGATCCTGAACAACGTCACCGGCTCGGCCGTGTGGGGCACCGTGCTGGCCGTCGGTGCGGTCGTCTCGATCTTCTCGGTGACCCTGGTGGTGCTCTACGGGCAGACCCGCATCCTGTTCGCGATGGGCCGCGACGGGATGCTGCCTCCGCTGTTCTCCCGGGTCAGCCCGCGGACCCGGACGCCGGTGCAGAACACCGTCGTCGTGTGCGTGGTGGTGGCGTTGCTGGCCGCGTTCGTCCCGCTGGACCATCTCGTCGATCTGGTCTCGATCGGCACGCTGACGGCGTTCATCGTGGTGTCGGTGGGGGTGATCGTGCTGCGCCGCCGCGAGCCGGACCTGCCGCGCGGCTTCACGGTGCCCGGCTACCCGGTCGTGCCGATCCTGTCGGTGCTGGTCTGCGGCTACATCCTGCTGAGCCTGCACTGGGTCACCTGGCTGGTGTTCGCGGCCTGGGTCGCGCTGTTCCTGCTGTTCTACGCCGGCTACGGACGCCGGCACTCGGCACTGGCCCGGGAGCGGGCATGACGGTCGTCGTCGGTCACCTGCCGCGCCCCGACGGGCACGGTGCGCTCGACCTGGGTCTGCGGTTCGCCCGTGCCCGGGGCGAACCGATGCTGGTGGTGACGGTCGTGCCGCGGCAGTGGTCCACACCGTCCCCGGCGAGGGTGGACGCCGAGTTCGGTGAGTACGCCCGCCGGGTCGGTGCCGAGGCCGCCGCCTCCGCCGGGGCGTACCTCGCGGCGGCCGGGGTCGACGTGCCGGTGTCCTACCGCGCGGTGCCCGGCCGGTCGGTGGCCTCGACGCTGGTCGAGGTCGTGCAGGAGGCCGGTGGGACGGTCCTCGTCGTCGGCGGGACCGCCGACGCGCCACCCGGCCGGATCGGCGTCGGTACGACCGCGCAGAAACTGCTGCACGCCGCCCCGGTCGGCGTCGCGCTGGCGCCCCGCGATCGTTCCCCGGACAGCTCACCCGGCAGCTCCCCGGGCAGCTCCCCGCGCGGCACTCCGGACGGCCGTCCGGACAGCCGCGCGGACAGCACGGTTGACGGCACTGTTGACAGGGCTGTGGACAGCACCGTTGACGGCACTGTGGACAGGACCGCCGGGTTCGGCCGGTTGACCGTCGCCTTCTCCGACAGCGAGTCCTCGGTACGCACCGTGGCCGCCACCGCCGAGCTGGCGGCCCGGCTCGGTGTCGCGTTGCGGGTGGCGAGCTTCGGCGTCCGCAACCCGACGATGTACCCGCCCGAGGTGGGCCTGCACGCCGAGGACTCGGTGCTCGACTCGTGGGCCGACCAGGCCGTCGAGGCGCAACGCAGGCTGGTCTCCGGCGGGATCGTCGGGGCCGGTGTGCCCCGCGTGATCGGCACCGGCACCAGCTGGGACGAGGCGGTCGCCGCCGTGGACTGGCGCGGCGACGAGCTGCTCGTCGTGGGATCGTCGGACTCCGGCCCGTTGGCCCGGGTGTTCCTCGGTTCGCGGGCGTCCAAGCTGATCCGGGCCGCACCGGTGCCGGTGCTGGTCCTCCCGCACCCGAGTTCGAGGAGCTGATGGCGGTGTCCGGGTTCGGAGTGCACTCCGAGGTGGGGCGGCTGCGCCGCGTCCTGGTCTGTTCCCCCGGCCGGGCACACGAACGGCTCACCCCGTCCAACTCCGACGCGCTGCTGTTCGACGACGTCATGTGGGTGCAGAACGCCCGCCGCGACCACGCCGCGTTCGTGACCGCGATGCGCGAGCTCGGTGTCGAGGTGCTGGAGCTGCACGACGTGCTCACCGAGACCCTCGCCGTGCCCGGCGCCCGGGCCTGGCTGCTCGACCGCAAGATCGTGCCGAACCAGGTCGGTCTCGGGTTGCTCGCCGAGACCAGGGCGTTCCTGGACGAGCTGACCGACCGCGAGCTGACCGAGTACCTGATCGGCGGGCTGACCACGACGGACCTGCCGGGCGACCTGAGCTCGCCGTGGATCGCCCTCGCCGGCGGTACCGGCGGACCGCCCGAGTACCTGGTGCCGCCGCTGCCGAACACCCTCTACACCCGCGACACCACCTGCTGGATCTACGGCGGGGTGACCCTGAACCCGCTGTTCTGGCCGGCCCGGCACGGCGAGACGCTGTTGATGAAGGCCGTGTACGCGTTCCATCCGGATTTCACCGGGGCCCGCGTCTGGTGGGGCGATCCGGAGCTGGGCTGGGGCGCCGCGTCGATCGAGGGCGGCGACGTGATGCCGGTCGGGAACGGCGCCGTCCTGATCGGGATGGGCGAGCGGACGTCGCGGCAGGCGATCACCCAGCTGGCCGCCGCGCTGTTCGACGCCGGGGCCGCGACCCGGGTCGTCGTCGCCGCCATGCCGAAGCTGCGCGCCGCGATGCACCTGGACACGGTGTTCACCTTCGCCGACCGGGACGTCGCCACCGCCTACGGCGGCATCGTCGACGGCATCCGCACCTTCTCGCTGCGCCCGGGTGACCGGGGGCTGGAGGCGACGCAGGAGAAGGAGCCGTTCGTCGACGTCGTCGCCGACGCGCTCGGGCTGCCCGAGCTGCGGGTGCTGCCCACCGGTGGGGACGTCTACGCCAGCGAACGCCAGCAGTGGGACTCGGCCAACAACGTCGTGGCGATCGAGCCGGGAGTGGTGTTCGCCTACGACCGCAACACCCAGACCAACGAGATCCTGCGCCGCGCCGGGGTCACCGTGCACACCATCGTCGGGTCCGAGCTGGGCCGCGGCCGCGGCGGCGGGCACTGCATGACCTGCCCGCTGCTGCGCGACCCGGTGCCGTACTGAGCGGCGCCGTACCGACGGGGGCCTGCCCTACTCGTCGAACAGGTGCGCGAACGCCGCCAGGTTGGCCGTGGACTCGCCGTGCTCGCTGCGCCACGCGTACTCGCGCCGGATCGAGGAGGCGAACCCGAGTTCCAGGAACGTGTTGAAGTCGCCGTCGGCGGCCTGCAGCACCTGGCCGAGGACCCGGTCGATCTCGGCCGCCGTGACCGCGTGCAGCGGCAACCTGCCGACCAGGTGGATGTCGCCCACGCGGTCCAGGCAGTAGTGCACGCCGTAGAGCCGGGCGTTGCGCAACAGCATGAACCGGTAGACGCCCTCGGCGTTCTCGTCCGGACGACGGCAGACGAACGCCTGCACCCCGACCGTCTGCTCACGCACCAGCAGCCAGGTCTGGGTCTGCAGCCGGGCCTCACCGGGCAGCGTCACCAGCCACTGTCCCGGCCCGCGGGCCACGTGCTCGACGTCCATGTCGGCCAGGGCTCCGGAGATCACGGCGATCACCGGGTCGAGGTCGCTCATCGTCTGCCCTCCTCCCGCGCGTGGAACTCGGCGCGGGCCTCGTCGTAGGCGCCCAGCAGGGAATCGGTCGTGCGGTCCCAGGAGAACCGCCGGGCGTGCCCGGCCGCGATGCCGGCCATCCGCTCGCAGCGGGCCCGGTCCAGGGCCAGCTCGCCGAGCGCGTCCGCCCAGTCGGAGATGTCGTGCCCGCTCACCAGCAGACCGGACCGCCCGTCGGCGACGGCCACCGGCAGCCCGCCGACCCGGGTCGCGACCACCGGTGTCCCGCAGGCCTGCGCCTCCAGCGCGACCAGCCCGAACGACTCGTTGTGGCTGGGCACCGCCACCACGTCGGCCGCCCGGTACACGGTGACCAGCTCGTCGCCGCCGCGTGGCGGCAGGAACCGGACGACGTCGGTGACGCCCAGCTCGGCCGCCAGTTCCTGCAGCGACGTGGGCTCGGCCAGTCCCGACCCGGACGGCCCGCCCGCGACCAGCACCACCAGCCGGTCCCGCAGCGACGGGGTCCGCGCGAGCAGCTCCGCGGCGGCCCGCAGCAGCACGTCCGGCGCCTTGAGCCGCTGGATCCGACCGACGAACGCGAGCACCACGGCGTCGCGCCGCAGCTCCAGCGCGGCCCGGGCGGCGGCCCGGTCCCCGGGGCGGAACCGGTCGGTGTCGACGCCCGGCGGGATCGTGACGGTGCGCCGCGGGTCGGCGTCGTAGAGTTCGATCAGCTGCTTGGCCTCGATCTCGGTGTTCGCGACGAGCCGGTCCGCCTCGGCGACGACCTGGTCCTCGCCGATCAGCCGGACCCGCGGCTCCGGGGTGTCCCCGGCGGCCAGCGCGGCGTTCTTCACCTTCCCCAGGGTGTGCGCGGTGTGCACCAGCGGCACCCCCCACCGGTCCCGGGCCAGCCACCCGACCTGGCCGGACAGCCAGTAGTGCGAGTGCACGACGTCGTACCAGCCGGGTTCGTGGCGGGCCTCGGCCCGCAGCACGCCCGCGGTGAACGCGCACAGCTGAGCGGGCAGGTCGTCCTTGCCGAGCCCCTCGTAGGGTCCGGCGGCGACGAACCGGACGGTCGCACCCGGCGCCAGCTCCAGCGTCGGCGGCTGCTCCGACGACGTGGCCCGGGTGAAGATCTCCACCTCGACCCCGCGGCGGGCCATCCGGATCGCGGTCTGCGCGACGTAGACGTTCATACCGCCCGCGTCGCCGGTGCCGGGCTGCTCGGTCGGGGAGGTGTGTACCGAGAGCACCGCGACCCGGCGCGGAAGCTCTGATGTCACGAGTTCATCCTGACACGCCGCTGTGCGGCCAGCGCGGCCACCAGAGCCCGCAGCGGGTCCGACGCGTGCCAGCAGCCGTCCGGTCCCGGCCACGCCGGCACGGTCGCCGCACCGCCCTCGTCGAGGTCGACGACCAGCCGGTCGTGCCGCCGGAGCTCCCCGGCCGGCGGTTCGGCACCGAGGGCCCGGCAGGCCAGCACGATCTCGGGGTCCGCGGTCCAGGCGAGCGGCTCGCCGGCGCCGCGGACGGTCCCGGTGACCCGGGCCGAGGCGAGCGGCAGGTCGAGCAGCTCGGCGAGGGCATCCGGGTCGTCACCGCCGGGGACGGCCGGGACGTCGTCGAGCGCCGGGAGCACCCACGGCGTGTCGGCGACGACCGCGCGATCGGCCGGGGCCACCGCACCGTCGAGGGTCCGGACGTGCCCGGGCGGCTCGACCTCGTCGAGATCGACCACGCCGGCGCGCAGGGCCGCCGCCAGCGCCGTGTGCACTCCCCCGGCGACGTCGCCGGTGACCGGGCGGGCCGGGTCGGCGAGCCGGTCCAGCAGCTCCAGTGCCTCGTCGGCACCGTCGATCGTGATCCGGTCGCGGACACCGATCGCGACGAGGACGGCGTCGGCGGCGGGTCCGGTGAGACCGTCGAGCGGCGGGAGCGGGTCGTAGAGCCCGGCCAGGGTGCTCGCCGAGGGCAGTCGCCAGGTCGAGGGCAGTCGACCACCGATCCGCACGTTGCGCGACAGCCACCAGGCGGTGTACCCGGTGAGCATCGCGGCGCGGGTGTCCCGGTCGGCGGCGAGCAGGGCCAGCGCCGCCGGCCAGGCGTCGTCGTCGACGAGATCGAGATCCCGGACGGCGGGCCCCTCCGGGCCGTCCGGGTCCGCCGATGCCTCGTAGCGGTCGGCGTCGTGCAGCGCCTCCGCGTCGAAGTCGGCGACCGCGAACCGGTCCAGCACCCCGGCCGCGACCAGGGCGTCGCGGCCCGCGTCCAGCCAGCGGGCGTGCAGGATCCCGACCGGGGCGTCCGGGTCGAGCAGGTCGCGGACGGGCGAGTCGGGCAGCACCAGCTCGTCGGCGCGGGCCGGGGCACCGTCCTCGTCGGTGAGGGCGAGCGCACCGAACCGCGGGTCCCGCGCCGCGGACGGCGTGTCCAGCAGGGCGAGCACGGCCCGGGCGAGTGGTTCGGTGTCCGCACCGGCCTCGGCGTCGTCCACCGAGCGCTGCACGGCGTCGAGCAGCGCGGGCGAGGCGAGCAACGTCTCCCGGTCGGCGTCGGTGGCACCGAGCCTGCGCAGCAGCGGGTGCGCGGCGTCGGGATGGACGATCCGCAGCTCCGGCAGGTCCGGGCTGGATCCGTCGGCGAGCAGCACCGAGGCCGGCCCGGGCACCAGGCGGCCGTCGGCCAGCGGGACCGGCAACGCGCCCAGTTCGGCGGCGAGCCCGGGGACCGTGTCCACGGCCGGGGCGAGCGCCGCGTAGAGCCCCCGCCACCAGGACGGGGCGGCGTCCACCCCGGTCAACCGCTCGGCCAGCGCCGCCGCACCGACCCGGTCGACGTGGCGCCCCGGCGGCGGGACGACACCGGAGGCGGCCAGCCGGTCGAACGCCGGGTCCGCGCCGGCGAGCAGCTCGGGCAGACCCGTCGGGGTGTCGCCGCCGAGATCGAGGAACTCCACCCGGTCCGGGGCGAGCGCGTCGCCGCCGATCGCCGCGGGCAGCCACGGCGCGGCGGCCAGGGCGGCGTCGATCGCGGACCGCAGCAGCCCGTCCAGCGGGGACCGCGGGAAACCCGGCTCGGGCACCAGCATCGTCCGGAATCCGGGCTCGACCGCCCGGACCAGCTCGGCGTAGGCCTGCGCGGCCTGCGCCACCAGCTCACCGGTGACCGGGTCCCCGATCCGGATCCGGCGCCGGTCCGGGTCCAGCGGGAACGGCGCGATCAGCCGCGCCGGCAGCGACAGCTGCTCCGCGCTGGGGGTGGGGGCGTGCAGCACCTCACCCGCGTCGGGCGGGTACGGCACGGGGCGGCCGTCGTCGTACGGGAGGGCCCAGCGCGCCGGATCACCGCACAGCAGCAGCTCGCGGTCACCGATCCGGACCCGGCCGTCGCCGAGATCGACCCGGCCCAGCACCGTGTCCCCGGCGACGACCTCGTCCAACGCGGGCAACGCGAGCAGCAGGTCTTCCGCGGCACCGGCGAGCTCGGCGAGCAGCGCCGCCGGATCGGCCGAGTCCGGCCGGAGCCGGACCTCGGTGGCGTACCCCTCGGGCGGGGCCGGCTCGGACACCGGCCAGCACAGCCGCAGCACCGGGACCCGCGGGTCCCGGGCGAGCTCCTCGGCCGGCGCCCCGCCCAGTGCCCTCGCCTCGGCGACCGTCCGGTCCGCGGAGAACGCGATGCCGCCGTCCGCGGTGACCAGCCGCGGCTGCGAGCAGAGCGCGAGCACCGCCGCGAAGCCGACACCGAACCGGCCGGTCGCACCGGCCGCGTCCCGCTTCGCCGACGCGCGCAGCGCGGCCAGCGCGGCCACCCCGGCGGGGTCGAGCGGGGCGCCGGTGTTCGCGATCCACAGCTCGCCGTCGTGCACCCGCGCGAGCACCCGGCCGGGAACACCCGCGGCGAGTGCCGCGTCGGCCGCGTTCTGCAGCAGCTCGGCGACCCAGGTCTCGGCGTATCCGCCGCGGCGCAGGTCGTACTCGGCGTTGACGTCCTCCCGGAACCGGGTCGGCGACGACGACCAGGCCGCGAGCACACCCGCCCGCAACACCGCGGTGCCGAAGGGGTCGGCGGGCCCGCCCGCGGGATCTCCGCTCAGCGCGGACCGACCGGTTCGAGGTCCACGCCGTCGTCGTAGACCAGTGCCGAGACGTACACCGGTGACCCGGCGGGCTCGGTCACCGACGAGTGCGCGCCGCACCCGAAACCGACCGCGACGACCTGCCCGTCCGCCGGGGCGGAGCCGTTGGCGCACACCCCGAACACTCCGCGCAGCGAGCCGGCCAGCGGCAGCATGAACCCGCAGGTCCCGCAGGGTGCCGGTGCCGCCCGGGCGAGCTCGGCGGCCGGGCCGCGGTCGCCGTGCTGCCAGCGCTCGGCGGCCGCGGCGCGCCCGTCCGCGGACAGCACCCGCTCCCGGCCGAGCCCGACCTCGGTCGCCAGCTCCTCGAACGCCGGGTCGCCGCTGTCGACGTAACCGGGCACCAGCCGCGGATCGTCGGCCGGGGGCGGCAGCAGGTCGCCGGGCTTGAGGTCACCGGGCCGGATCCGCTGGTCCCAGGGCACCCAACTCGGCGCGACGATGGCGGTGTCACCGGGCAGCAGCACCGACTCCGAGACGGTCACCGGTTCACCCGGCCCGGCGCTGGCGACGGTGACGGCCCAGCGCCAACCGCGGTAACCGGGCAGCTCGGCGACGAACGCGTGCGTCACCGATCCGTCGTCCTCGGCGTCGGCCCCCAGGTACAGGCCGACGGCGGCGACGGCAGCGACGCGGCCCAGCTCGTGGGCGGCCTCCTCGACGGCGGCGTCGCGGGCGAGTTCGACGGCGTCGAACAGTTCGGGCGGCGCGGGCCGGGGCCCCGGCGCCTCGGTCGGCGCTGTCTGCGCTGTCGGCACAGTCGGCGCGGAAGTCGTGCTGTCTCCGAAAGCCGTGTCGTCACCAGCAGTCACCTCACCAGTGTGCCACCCGGCTCCGGGCATCCTGGGCCGGTGCCCGTTGCGCTGCTGCTCGTCCTCGTGCTCGTCCTCGCGGCGTGCGGCGTCGCGACGCCCGCGCCCGGGGCAGCGGCGGGATCCGTACCGGTCGTCCGGCCCGAGGTGCTCGCCGAGATCCCGCACGATCCGGCCGCGTTCACCCAGGGCCTGGAGCTGCACGACGGGGTGCTCCACGAGGGCACCGGCCTGGTCGGTGAGTCCGAGATCCGGGCCCTCGACCCGGACACCGGCGAGGTGCGGGCGGCCGCACCGCTGCCGCCCGCCTACTTCGGCGAGGGGATCACCGTGGTCGGTGACACGATCTGGCAGCTCACCTGGCGCGACGGCGTCGCGCTCGAATGGGACCGGCAGACGCTGACGTTGCGCCGCGAGGTCCCGATCGACGGTGAGGGGTGGGGCCTGTGTCTCGCCGACGACGGCCGCGTCGTCCGTTCCGACGGCACCGACCGGTTGCGCTTCCACGAGCCCGCCGATCTCGCCGAGACCGGTTCGGTCGCCGTCACCCGGGACGGTGCCCCGCAGCGGCAGCTGAACGAGCTGGAGTGCGTCGGTGACCGGGTGTGGGCGAACGTGTGGCACAGCGACGAGATCGTCCGCATCGACCCGGGGACCGGCGTCGTCGATCTCGTGGTGGACGCGTCCGGGTTGCTCGACCCGGCCCGCCGCCGCGACGCCGACGTGCTGAACGGCATCGCCCACGTGACCGGGGACGAGTACCTGCTGACCGGGAAGCTGTGGCCCGCGACGTTCCGGGTACGACTGGCTCCCCCGGGCCCGGTACGTCCGGCCGGGTGACGGCGCGCCGGGCGGGCCACGTGGACGGCGGAACCGTCGGCCCTCCGGCGCACAATAGGGGCATGGCCCCGAACCCGTTCCGGCGCCGCCGCGCCCGCACCACGGGTCCCGACCGTTCCGGCGGGCGCACCGAGCGGGTCGCGCGGACAGAACCGGTCACTCAACCGATCACCCGGCCGGGCGTCGCGGACCCGTCGCCGCGCGGGCCGTCCGGTGCCCGCGGTGGCCCGCGGAAGCTGACCGTCACCCGGGTCGCGGTGCACCGCACCCGGGAGCTGACCGGGCGCGCCGTGGGCCTGTTCCGCCGGGCCGCGACCGCCGACGGCGCGGACGGCTCCGGGCTGACCGCGCTGACCTACGCCACGATGTTCACCTACGCGCTCGACGCGGCGGTGGCCGTCGCGCTGGCGAACACGCTGTTCTTCGCGGCCGCGACCGCCGAGTCGACCGCCAACGTCGCGCTCTACCTCGCGATCACCGTCGCACCGTTCGCGCTGGTCGCACCCGTGATCGGGCCGATGCTGGACCGGTTGCAGCGGGGCAGGCGGATCGCGATGGCGGTGTCGTGCGCCGGGCGGGCGGTGCTCGCCGTGGTGCTGGTGTTCCACCTCGACACCTGGGTGTTGTACCCGGCGGCGCTCGGGATCCTGGTGCTGAGCAAGTCGTTCCTCGTGCTCAAGGCCGCGGTGACACCGCGGGTGCTGCCCTCGTCGATCACCCTGGCCACCACGAACTCGCGGCTGACGACCTTCGGGATGGCCGCCGGCGGCCTGGCCGGTGCGGTGGCCGCCGGCGCCGCCTGGGCGTTCGGCTCACCGGGCGCGCTGTGGTGGACCGCGGCGCTCGGCGTCGCCGGTGCGGTGCTGTGTCTGCGCATCCCGCGATGGGTCGAGTCGACCGCCGGTGAGGTCCCGGCGGCGGTCCCGGCCGCCCGGCCGGGCACCCGGCGCGACAAGGTACCCGCGACCCGGCCGGTGCTGGTCGCCCTGTGGGGCACCGGTGCGGTGCGGGTGCTGACCGGCTTCCTCACACTGTTCGTCGCGTTCGTGGTCAAGGCGGGCACCGAGCAGGCAGGTGGCGACCCGGCACGCCAGGTGATCGTGATCGGCGTGGTCGGCGCCGCCGCGGGCGCCGGGCTCTTCCTCGGGAACGCGGTCGGCGCGCGCAGCAGGTTCGGCCGGATCGAGCCGGTGGTGCTGGCCGCGGCCGGGGCGGCCCTGCTGGCGGCCGCGGGCGCCGCGGTGCTGCCCGGGATCCCGGCGGCGGTGGTCGTGGCCCTGGTCGCGTCGACGGCGAGCGCGCTGGCGAAGGTCTGCCTGGACGCGGTGATCCAGCGTGACCTGCCCGAGCACGCCAGGGCCTCGGCGTTCGGCCGGTCCGAGACGGTCCTGCAGCTGGCCTGGGTGCTGGGCGGCGCGATCGGTGTGCTCGCACCGCACGACACGTTCCGGACCGGGTTCGTGATCGTCGCCTGCGTCATCGCGGTCGTCGCGCTGCAGTCGGTGATGGTGCACCGCGGTGGGACGCTGGTCCCCGGCCTGGGGGCCCGTGCGGCACCGCGACCGGCCCCCGCGGTGCGCTGACCTCGGAGCCGGGGACCCCGCCGGTGGTCCGTAGGCTGGCCGCCGTGATCACCCGCCCCCGCCGGTCCGGCCGAGTGCTCGCCGGGATGCTCGCCGTCGCCGCCGTCCTGGTCGGCGGCTGCGGGGCGGCGCAGCCCACCGTCACGTTCGACGTCGACGGCAGGTCGCTCACCGCCGCGCCGACCCAGTTCTGCGACAACCGGATGGAGAACTGCTCGGACGACCCGAACTCCCGGGTCACCGCGGACGTACCGCCCGGCACCCCGATCCGGATCACCGTGCCGGAGGAGGTGTCGGACGGCCCGTGGCAGGTCGCGTACGCCTTCACCCGCGGCGACGACCCGGCGCCGATCGAGCAGCGCAGCGACGTCGCCACCCCGGGCAGCCGCGGTGAGTACACGCTGATCCTGCCCTCGGAGACCGACCGGTTGGTCACCGCCCAGGTGCAGTTGTTCGGCGCGGCGCCGGCGATCGACCCGCAGACCCAGGAGCTGGAGTTCCCGGTGCGGGCGACCTGGGTGCTGGTCGGGGAGCAGCCGGCGGGCTGAGGGGCGTGCGTGCTCTCAGGTCCCCGCGCGAACCCGGCCCCCCAGCACCAGCCGGGCCAGGGCCGCGTCGGACGCGGCCAGTGCGTCCCGGTCCCAGGTGGACGAGCTGACCAGCAGCTCGTCGGCGCCGGTCCGGTCCACCAGGTCGTCGAGCCCTTCGGCGACGGTGTCAGGGTCCCCCGCGATCGTGCGGGCCAGCGCCCCCGCCACCGTCTCGCGTTGCCGCGCGGTGGTCCGCCGGCCCGGGTCCGGTGGTTCCAGCGGCGGGAACTCGCCGGTGGTCCGGGCGGCGGCGAGCGCCCACGCCTCGGGCAGGGCGAGATCCGGGTGCCCGACCAGCACGTCGGCGGAGACGACGAGGTGCGCGGCGTCGCCGGCCCGCTCGCGGTAGTCGTCCAGCGCGGCCCGGTCGTCGAGCACCGGCCCACCGGCGACCACCGGGAGCCCCAGGTCACCGGCCAGCCGCAGCCCGGCGCCGGTGGCCAGCAGGAACAGCGGGACCGACCGTTCCGGGCGGGGCCGGACGGTGACCGGGCCGGTGCCGTCCAGGAACGAGCGCAGCTCGGCCAGATCGGCCCGGAACGCGGCGTCGTCGGAGCCCGCCGCGCGCAGTGCCCGGCGCACCGGCTCGGTGAAACCGGGCGAGCGTCCGATACCCAGGTCGATCCGGCCGGGATGCAGCGCGGCGAGCATCGCGACCTGCTCGGCGACCACCAGCGGCTGGTGGTTGGGCAGCATGATCCCGCCGGAACCGACCCGGATCCGGCTGGTCGCCGCGGCCACCGCCGCCATCAGAACCGGTGGGCTGCCCGACGCGATCCCGGGCACCGCGTGATGCTCGGCCACCCAGAACCGGTGGTAGCCGAGCTGCTCCGCTCGCCGGGCGCGCTCGACGGTGTGCCGCAGCGCGGCCGATTCGGGCTCTCCGGCCCGGGTCCGCGAACGATCCAGCAACGACAGGCGCACAACCACCGGAACGCTCCGCGGGCGCCCGGCATTTCCGGGCGCCGCACGGCGCGTCAGCCGTCCAGGTCGCGGGCGACCGCGCGGACCACCTCGGCAGCGAGCTTGCAGGTCTTGCGGTCGGGATAGCGGCCGTGCCGCAGCGCGGGCTGGATCTTGTTCTCCAGCAGCCGCATCATGTCCTCCACGAGGCCGTGCAGCTCCTCCGCGGGACGCCGGGTGTTCTCGACGGCGGAGGGCTGCTTCTCGACCAGCCGGACCGACAGCGCCTGCGGGCCACGCCTGCCCTCTGCCATGCCGAACTCGACGCGTTGGCCCGACTTGAGCGCCTCCACCCCGGCGGGCAGCGCCGCCTTGCGGACGTAGACGTCCTCGCCGTCGTCCTGGGAGAGGAAGCCGAAGCCCTTCTCCGCGTCGTACCACTTCACCCTGCCGGTGGGCACCGTGTTCCTCGATTCCCTGCGTCTGCTGCGTGCACGACAAACGCGCCCGGAGTGGCCGTGACCTGCTGTGCTGACATGTCGTGCTGACATATCGCGCTGACTTGCCGTGCTCGGGTCACCCGGACGCGCCGCCGTCCATCCTACCGCCCGGAACCGCCGGGGGTCAGGCGTTTCGGACCCCGGCGGCGGTCCCCAGATCGAGCAGGCCGACCGAGCGCTCGCGCATCTCGACCTTACGGACCTTGCCGGTGACCGTCATCGGGAACTCGTCGACGACCAGCACGTAGCGCGGGATCTTGTAGTGCGCGAGCTTGCCGGTGGCGAACTCCCGCAGCGCGTCGGCGGTCAGCTCCGCGGCGCCCTCGCGCAGGATCACCCAGGCGCACAGCTCCTCGCCGTACCGCTCGTCCGGAACGCCGATGACCTGGGCGTCGACCACGTCGGGGTGGGTGTAGAGGAACTCCTCGATCTCCCGCGGGTACACGTTCTCGCCGCCCCTGATGACCATGTCCTTGATCCGGCCGGTGATGTTGAGGTAGCCCTCGTCGTCCATCACGGCGAGGTCGCCGGTGTGCATCCAGCGGGCGGCGTCGATCGACTCGGCGGTCTTGTCCGGCTGGTTCCAGTAACCCAGCATCACCGAGTAGCCGCGGGTGCACAGCTCACCGGGCTCGCCGCGGGGGACGGTCTTGCCGGTCTCCGGATCGACCACCTTGATCTCCAGGTGCGGATGCACCCGGCCGACCGTGGAGACGCGGCGGTCCAGCGAGTCGTCGGCGCGGGTCTGGGTGGACACCGGCGAGGTCTCGGTCATCCCGTAGCAGATCGTCACCTCGCCCATCCCCATCCGCTCCACGACCTGCTTCATCACCTCGACCGGGCACGGCGAACCGGCCATGATCCCGGTGCGCAGGCTGGACAGGTCGAAGGACTCGAAGTCGGGATCGTTCAGCTCGGCGATGAACATCGTCGGGACGCCGTAGAGGGAGGTGCAGCGCTCCTGCTCGACGGCCCGCAGCGTCGCCTTCGGGTCGAAACCCTGGGCCGGGATCACCATCGTGGCGCCGCTGGTGGTGCAGGCCAGGTTGCCCATCACCATCCCGAAGCAGTGGTAGAACGGCACCGGGATGCAGACCCGGTCGGCCTCGGTGTAGCCGCAGAGCTTCCCGACGTAGTAGCCGTTGTTGAGGATGTTGTGGTGCGACAGCGTTGCGCCCTTCGGGAACCCGGTCGTGCCCGAGGTGTACTGGATGTTGATCGGGTCGTCCGCGCTGAGCGACGCCTGCACCTGCGCCAGCCGGTCCCGGTCCGGGGCGGCGCCGCCCGCGGCCAGCGCGGCCCACTCGTCCGACCCGAGGATCACGACACGCTGCAGCTCCGGGCAGTTCGACCGCACCTCGGCGATCATCTTCTCGTAGTTCGACGTCTTGAACTCGGCCGCCGAGACCAGCGTGGAGATCCCGGCCTGCTTCAGCACGAACTCCAGCTCGTGCGTCCGGTAGGCGGGGTTGATGTTGACCAGGATGACGCCGATCTTGGCGGTGGCGTACTGGGTGAGCGTCCACTCGGCCGTGTTGGGCGACCAGATCCCGAGCCGGTCCCCGGTGCGCACCCCGGCGTCGAGCAGGCCGCAGGCCAGGTCGTCGACCGCAGCCCGCAGCTCGCTGTAGGTCCAGCGCCGCCCGGTGGGGACGTCGACCAGCGCGTCGTTGTCGCCGAACGCGGCGGCGGTCCGGTCGAAGTTGTCGCCGATCGTGTCGCCGAGCAGCGGCGTGTCCGAGATCCCGGACGCGTACGACGGGACGGCGGGGGCTCCGGCCACGGTGGAGGTCACGACGATGTTCTCCTCGGCAGTGCAGGGTGCGACAGTGTGACGCCGGTGGGCGCCAGGAGGCGCCAGGAGGCGCCCGTCACATCCTGTCCCCGGACCGGGCCCGCTGCCAACACCCGGCTACCCCCGTAAGGAGTGCACCCGAGGGTCAGGAGGAGAGCCGGCGGCCCGCCCGTCTGCCCGACTCGGCGACCCGGGCGGCGCCCCGGCGGGCCCCACGGGCGGCCCGGCGCAGCGGACGCGGGCTGGGCTCGGGCCACGGACCGACCGGGACCAGGACGCGCTCGGCCGGGTCGAAACCCGCGGGGAACCCGGGCACCCGCCAGGTGCCGGCCGGTGCCTGCGGCGGCAGCCATTCCGGGCGCCAGATGCCGAGCGCCAGATCGAGGTCCTCCAGGTGCGGCCGCAGCTCCTCGGTCAGCTCGGTGCGCAGGTGCTCGGCCCACAACCGCACCCGCAGGTCACGCACCTGGTCCCCGGTCGTCACGAACGCCGTGCTCAGCTCGGTGTCGGTGCCGCGCATCGAGCGGGAGAAGAAGTTCGCCGAACCGACGGCGGCGTACACGTCGTCGACCAGCATCAGCTTCGTGTGCACCGTGAGCCCCTCGATCCGGTGCATGATCACGTTGCCGCGGTCGGCGGGGGCCAGCTGATCGATGATCCCGCGCTGGACGTCCCCGGTGACCCGGCGGCGGAACTTGTTGACCCCGGCGTCGGCCGGGTCCCGGCGGCCGGAACAGACCAGCACGATCCGCACCCCGCGCGCGGCGGCGTCGCGCAGCAGCCCGTAGAGGCGGAAGGCGCGCCGGCCGCCCGGCACCTCGAAGAAGTACTGGTCCTCCAGGTAGATGTAGTGCCGCGCACCGCGGATCGCGGCCGCGAGCGCGTGGAACACCTCCTGGACGCCGTGTCGCGGCAACACCGTCCAGTGCCTGCGGTAGAGCGTGCCGAAGTGGTCGATCTTCCACGGCCGCAGCGAGCGCAGCACCTGCACAGCGGTGCCGGGGGCGTCGTACGGCGGGGTGGCGGGCGCGGGCGGGAGCGGCGGCGCGAACGGCTCCGGGTTCATCGGTTCCCAGCGCGCGGGAGGGCGGTAGAACGACCGCGGCGGCAGCGTCGCGGCCTCCGTCCAGCGGGCGCGGTACACCTCCCACACCCGGCCCGCGGCCGGTCCGCGCAACCGGACGGCGCCGTCGTGCCAGCCCCAGCGCTCGTCACCGATCGAGAGCCGGTCGTGCGGCTGCGCGTCGTACCGGTTGGCCGACAGGTCGAGGCCGCCGACGAAGGCGGTCAGCGTGCCGCCGACGTGCGTGAGCACGATCTTCTGGTGGTGGCAGCCGATGCCCGAGCCGGACCAGTCGAGCAGCACCCGGCCCTGCAGCACCGGGCGCCGGCGCAGCTCCAGCGCGGCGAACGCGTTCGCCCGGAACGGCCCGATCGCGATGCCGGGCACCGACCCGGCGAACACCGCGGCGGTGAGCAGTACCCGCACGTCCACCCCGTCGGCCGCGAGCCGGGCCAGCCGGTCGGCGAGCGACTCGTAACCGTCGTCACCGGGCTCGGCACCGGTGAGGTCCATGTCCGGTTCCAGGTTCAACCCGGTGATCAGCACCGAGTCACCGGGGCCCGCCCGGTCGAACAGCTCGCGCAGCTGGGCGAAGTAGTCGACGCCGTCGACGATCGCCCGCCACTCGGTGTCCTCCCGGAACGTCGGGCACTGCGGCGTGCCCGGGACCAGGTAGCCGGACTCCAGTGCGGGCAGGCCGGCCGGGGCGTGGTGCGTTCCGGGCATGGCCGGAACGGTAGCCCGGCCCCGGTTCAGAGCCCGCCGGTCTGCAGCAACCGGTTCGGCGTGTTGCCGGTGGAGCCGCCCTCGATCCGGCCCTCGACGGCGTTGTCGATGATCCACTGTTTGACGGCGGGTGTCGGCCGGTCGCCCTGTGCCTGCTTGTAGAGCGCGGCGACACCCGCCGCGAACGGCGCCGCCATCGACGTCCCGCTGTAGGACGCGGTGCCGCCACCGGGCACCGGAGCCACGATCCGGGTGCCGGGCGCGTAGATCGAGACACAGCGTCCGGTCGAGGAGTTCGACGCCCGCCGGTCCTCGATCGTCGAGTTCGCGACGACCAGCACGCCGTCCACCGCCCTCGGCAGCGCGGTGCAGTCGTCGCCACCGGTGTTCCCGGCCGAGGACGCTGCGAACACGCCGGCGTCGAGCATCCGCTGCACGGCCTGGCGGAGCATCGGCGAGCTGCCGTAGCTCCACGACATCACCGCCACCGACGGGCCACGCTTGTTCTGCACCACCCAGTCGAGCCCGGCCAGCAGTGACGACAGCGTGCCGGTGCCGTTGCAGTCGAGCACCTTCACCCCGCGCACGTTCGCACCGGGAGCGACGCCGTAGCTGTTCGACGCGGCGATCCCGGAGACGACGGTGCCGTGCCCGTCGCAGTCCTCGTCCCGGTCGTCGATCGTGTTGGCCTCCAGGCGGGCCCGGCCGCCGAACTCCGGATGCCGCGCGTCCACCCCGGTGTCGAGCACGAACACGTCCACCCCGGCGCCGGTCGCGGTGCGCCGGTACCGCCCGTCCAGCGGCAGGTCGGGCTGGTCGATCCGGTCGAGCCCCCAGTTGCCGGGTGCCTGCTCGGTGACGGCGGGGCCGACCGGGTCGTCGGCGTCGTCCGTCGGGGCGGCCTGGTGGGTGGCCTGCGGATCCAGCGGGGTGATCGTGCGGTCCTCCTCCACCCCGACGACGCCCGGCCGATCGCGCAGCTCGGCCGCCTGCGCCGGGTCGAGCGGGGCAGCGAACCCGTGCAGCACCGTGTCGAAGGTGACGCTGGGCTCCGCACCGACCGCCTCCACCGCGGCACGGGTCTGCCCGGCCGTCGCGGTCTGCACCAGGTAGCCGGTCACGGCACCCGGCACGGGGCTCGTGGCGTTGCCGCCCACGGCGCCCGCTGCGCTGTGGTTCGCGGCGCCGTCGTTCGCGGTGCCGGCGGTGTCCGGTGACGCCGAAGCGGTCGGCGCCAGGAGAACACCGAGCGCGACGGTCAGCGCGCAGGCTGTGACCGAGACGGCGACTCGGGAACGGTGGAGGCTCACGGAACGCGACGATATTCGGGTGTTGCCGGTGGGGCGAGAGACACGATCGTGGCCCGGGTGAACCCTGGGGCTCGTGGGGTGAGGGATGTGTAACCGGCCGCGCACCGTGCCAGACCTGGCGCCCGCGCACCGCGACCCCTGGTCAGTCCTGGCGCCCGTGCACCGCCACCTCGGTCGCCTTCACCGCGAACCACAGCTCGTGTCCCGGCTCCGCGCCCAGATCGGCGACCGCGGCCGGGGTCACGTCGGCGGCCAGCCCGTCCACCCAGTCGGGGCCGCCCTCGACCGCGCCCGCCCGGAGCCGGACCGTGTCGCCGCGCGGCTCCAGTGCCGCCACCCGGACCCGGAAGACGTTGCGCGGGCTGCCCTCCGGACGGTGCGCGTACACCGAGACCGCGGCCGGCGGGAACACCGCCACCGCCGGCTCACCGACCGCGACCTCGACGGCCTGTCCCTGGATCTCCACCCCGTCGGCGGTGCGCAACCCGGATCTCTCCGCGATGCCGGGAACCAGGTCCAGCCCGGCGATCCGGGCCGAGAAGGCGCTGCGCGGGCGGGCCAGCACCTCGCGGGCCGGCCCCTGCTCGACGACCCGACCCGCCTCCAGCACGACGACCCGGTCGGCCAGCACCAGCGCGTCCAGCGCATCGTGGGTGACCAGCAGTGCGGTCTGGCCGCCGTCGGCGATCACCCGGCGCAGCAGCGAGCGCATCGCCGGGGTGGCGTCGACGTCGAGCGCGGCGAGCGGTTCGTCGAGCAGCAGCAGACCCGGACGCGGGGCCAGCGCCCTGGCCAGCGCGACCCGTTGTTGCTGCCCACCGGACAGCTGCGCCGGACGGCGCGCGGCGAGCTGTTCGACGCCGACCGCGCCCAGCAGTGCCCGGGCCCGCTCCTCGGCCTCGGCCCGCGGGACGCCGTGTGCCCGCGGCCCGAACGCGACGTTCGCCAGCGCGGACAGGTGCGGGAACAGCAGCGGCTCCTGGGCGAGCAGGCCCACCCCGCGCCGGAACGGCGGGACGAATGCACCGGTCCGGGTGTCGAGCAGGGTGCGGCCGCCGACCGTCAGCCGCCCGCGGTCGGGCCGCAGCAGCCCGGACAGGACACCGAGCAGGGTCGACTTCCCGGCCCCGTTCGGCCCCAGCACGGCCAGGACCTCGCCCTCGGCCACGGTGAGCTCCAGATCGAGGGCGAACCCGTCGCGTTCCAGCCGGACGGCGAGCTCGACGCCGCTCATCCGCGGCCGTCCGTCCCGCGCGGGCGACCGACGATGATCACGATCAGCGACACGACGACGAGCAGCAGCGACAGGGCGACCGCGCCCGCGACGTCGGTCTCACCCTGCAGGTAGACCAGCAGCGGCAGGGTCCGGGTGGTGCCCTCCAGGCTGCCGGCGAACGCGATCGTCGCGCCGAACTCGCCCATGCAGCGGGCGAACGCCAGCACCAGGCCGGACGCCAGACCGGGCAGCACCAGGGGCACCGTCACCCGCCGGAAGGCCAGCCCGGGGGAGGCACCCAGGGTCGCGGCGGTCGCCTCGTAGCGCTCCCCCGCCGTCCGCAGCGCACCCTCCAGCGAGACGATCAGGAACGGCATCGCCACGAACGTCTGCGCCAGGACGACCGCCACCGTGGTGAACGGGATGAAGATGCCGAACGCGGCGTCCAGCCCCTGCCCGACCAGGCCGTTCGCACCGAGCAGGAACAACAGCGAGAGACCGCCGACGACCGGCGGCAGCACCAGCGGCAGCAGCACGATCGAGCGCACCGCGCGCATCAACCGGGGCAGCCGGTTGATCCGGCCCCGGGCGAGCACCACCGCGAGCGGGCCACCGAGCAACAGGCACAACGTCGTCGAGACACCGGCGGTGAGCAGCGACAACCGCAGCGCCGAGAGCGCCGCGTCGCTGGTCAGCAGGGACGGCATCGCCGCCCAGTCGGCCTCCCACAGCAGCCCGAACACCGGCAGCGCGATCACCAGGAAGCCGATCCCGGCCGGGAACCACAACCAGACCGGCAGACCGATACCGGTGCCGTGCCGGTCGGCCGCCCGCTCCCGGCGGGCGGGAGCGGCCATGATCACAGGTGCCCGCCCGGCGTCTCCACGACGACGTTGGTGGACTTGATCACCGCCACGGCGAGCGCACCCGGTTCGAGGCCGAGGTCGCGGGCGGCCTCGCTGCTCATCAGGGAGACCACACGGTGCGGACCGCACTGCATCTCCACCTGAGCCATCACGGTGTCCGCGATGACCGAGGTGACCAGGCCGACCATCCGGTTGCGGGCGGAGCGCTGGACCACCGACGGGTCCGGCGGGGCGGAGGCGTGCTCGCGGGCGAACTCGGCCAGCGCGGCGCCGTCGATGACCTTGCGGTTGGACGCGTCGGCCTGCACCGGCAGTGTCCCCGCGTCCACCCAGCGGCGGACGGTGTCGTCACTGACGCCGAGCAGGCGGGCGGCCTCGGAGATCCTGAAGTGCGGCACGCCGTGGATACTATGGTCGCGCCTGCGGTGGTGCCACGGCGGATACCCCGCAGCTCCCGGCGGGAGCCCGCGTGTCACGGCCCGCCGGCGTGTATGTCACGGCCCGCCGGTGTGTGTTCTGATCGGCGCCGTGGACTTCACACCCAGCGCGGCAGCAGCCGACTACACGGCGCGGATGCGCGCCTTCCTCGACGAGCGGGTGCTCCCCGCGGAGGCCGAGTACGACGCTTTTCGTGCCCGTCGGCGGGGCACACCGCAGGAGTGGGACCTGCCGCCGGTGGTGGAGTCGCTCAAGGAACAGGCCCGGGAGCGCGGCCTGTGGAACCTGTTCCTGCCCTCGCTGTCGGGGCTGTCCAACCTGGAGTACGCACCGGTCGCCGAGGTGTCGGGCTGGTCGCCGGTGATCGCGCCGGAGGCGATCAACTGCCAGGCCCCGGACACCGGGAACATGGAGACCCTGCACCTGTTCGGCACCGAGGCGCAGAAGCAGGAATGGCTGGAGCCGCTGCTGGCCGGCGAGATCCGGTCCGCGTTCGCGATGACGGAGCCGGACGTGGCGTCCTCGGACGCCACCAACATCGAGACCAGGATCCGCCGCGACGGTGACGACTACGTCATCGACGGCCGGAAGTGGTGGATCTCCGGCGCCGCCGACGAGCGCTGCCGGATCTTCATCGTGATGGGCAAGACCTCCCCGGACTCCGACGACACCGTCGCCCGGCACCGCAGGCAGTCGATGATCCTCGTCCCGCGGGACACCCCGGGCCTGGAGATCGTGCGGCACCTGCCGACGTTCGGCTACCAGGACCAGCACGGCCACTCCGAGCTGGTGCTCGACGGGGTGCGGGTCCCCGCCTCGAACATCCTGGGCGAGGAGGGCGGCGGCTTCGCCATCGCCCAGGCCCGGCTCGGGCCGGGCCGGATCCACCACTGCATGCGGTTGATCGGGATGGCCGAGCGGGCGCTGTCGCTGATGGTCGAACGGGCACGGACGCGGGTCGCGTTCGGCCGGCCCCTGGCCGACCAGGGCGTCGTGCGCGAGCAGATCGCGCTGTCCCGGATGGAGATCGAACAGGCCCGGCTGCTCACCCTCAAGACGGCCTGGCTGATCGACGAGCAGGGGGCGAAGGGCGCGGCCACCGAGATCGCGGCGATCAAGGTCGTCGTACCGCGGATGGCCTGCGCCGTGATCGACCGGGCGATGCAGGTGCACGGCGGCGGAGCGATGAGCGACGACTTCCCGCTGGCGTACTTCTATGCGTGGGCGCGGGCGCTGCGGTTCGCCGACGGCCCGGACGAGGTGCACATCCGGTCGGTGGCGCGACAGGAACTCGCGGCCCGTTCCTGACGACGGGCCCGTGACCCGCGGAACCGCTCACCCCGTGAGCGGTTCCGCGCGGCCACCCCGCCTGCCGCGGACTCCGTCCACGCCGGGCCGCTCGTCCCTGGCGGCCCCGGCCGTCGTCGGCCGCCGGAACCGCTCACGGGGTGAGCGATTCGGCAGGACACGCATCCCCGGGGCCGGGTCGGCGGACCGAACCGGGCCGGCTGGTCACCCTGTACCTATCCGTTCGACTAGGTACACCGCGACTAGTTCCGCACCTGCGACGAGCCGCCCCGGACGACCCCGCTGCTGCGGATCACCGCGCTGAGCTGCGGATTTCCACCCTGTGCCGGCCGTCTCGACGAGGGTTAGCCTCGCGGTCATGACCACTCAGCTCGGCCTGCCGACGCTGCGCGGCGGCCCGCCCCGGGACCCGGCCCGCCCCGCCGACACCCGCCTCGTCGACGGGTTCGGCCGGGTCGCGACGGACCTCCGGATCTCGCTCACCGACCGCTGCAACCTGCGCTGCACATACTGCATGCCCGCCGAGGGCCTGGACTGGATGCCGCGCGAGGAGCAGCTGACCGATGACGAGCTGAACCGGCTCATCGCCGTCGCCGTGCACGAGCTCGGCATCGAGGAGCTGCGGTTCACCGGCGGCGAGCCGATGCTGCGCAAGGGCCTGGAGAACGTGCTGTCCGCCGCCTCGGCACTGCGTCCACGGCCGGACATCTCGCTGACGACCAACGGCATCGGACTCGCCCGGCGCGCCGGGGCGCTCGCCGCCGCCGGGGTGAACCGGCTCAACGTCTCGATGGACACCCTGCGCCCCGACCGGTTCGCCGAGATCACCCGGCGGGACCGGTTGCAGGACGTGCTCGACGGACTGGCCGCCGCGCACGCGGCCGGACTCCGCCCGGTCAAGATCAACACCGTGCTGCTCCGCGGGATCAACGACGACGAGGCCGCCGACCTGCTCGAGTTCGCGCTGGAACACGGTTACCAGCTGCGGTTCATCGAGCAGATGCCGCTCGACGCGCAACACGGCTGGCGTCGTTCCGAGATGATCACCGCCGAGGAGATCCTGGACCGCCTGGAGCAGCGCTTCGTGCTCCGGGAGTCCGGCGAGGACCGGGGCGGGGCGCCGGCCGAGAAGTTCGAGGTGCTGGCCCGGCGCGACGGGGCGCCGCTGCGCACACCCGGTGCCCCCGGCGCGGCGCCACCGACGGTCGGGGTGATCGCCTCGGTGACCAGGCCGTTCTGCGGCGCCTGCGACCGCACCCGGCTCACCGCCGACGGCCAGGTCCGCACGTGTCTGTTCGCGACCGGTGAGACCGACCTGCGGGCGATGCTGCGCAGCGGCGCGACCGACGCCGAGATCGCCGACACCTGGCGTGACGCCATGTGGGGTAAGAAGGCCGGGCACGGGATCGACGATCCCGGGTTCCTGCAGCCCGCCCGCCCGATGAGCTCGATCGGAGGATGACCGGCATGACCACCGGAACCGACAGCCGCACCGTCGCGCCCACGCCGACCCGGACCTTGACCGTGCGGTACTTCGCCGCCGCCAAGGCAGCCGCCGGCACCGCGGAGGAGATCGTCGAGCTCCCCGCCGGTGCCACCGTCGCCGACGCGGTCGCCCGGTTGCGGGCGGCACACGGCCCGGCGCTCGGCACGGTCCTCGACCGGTGCAGCTTCCTGCTCGACGAGTTCGCGGTGCGCGACCGCTCCACCGCGTTGCGGGACGCCTCGGTGCTCGACGTGCTGCCACCGTTCGCCGGCGGTTGAGCGGGTCGGCCCGGTGGGCCCGGTCGGCCCGGCACGCCCGGTGGGCCCGGTCGGTCCGGTGGGCCCGGTCGGCCCGGTCGGCCCGGCACGCCCGGTGGGCCCGGCACGCCCGGTCGGCTCAGTCAGGTCAGTCTGCTCAGTCATCGGGGATGGTCTCGACCTGGCCGGTCGGTGTGCCGTCGGTGCAGCTCAGGGTGACCCGGACGTCGACGTCGTCGCCGTCGAACTCGACCTGGTTCGGTGCCAGGTCGTCGTCGTCCTCGCGCTCGAAACCCTGCGCCGGGTTCACCGACACCACGACCGGCGTCCCGCCCTCGCAACGGACCAGGATCGTTCCGGCCTGCCCGGCGGGAACCACCCCGACCGGTTCCGGCACGGCCGGGACGGGTGCGCCCCCGGGGCCCCCATCGGGTGAGGCGCCGGGAACCTGGCCGGGACCCGCACCGGGGACGGGCCCGGCGCCAGGCACAGGACCGCCGTGCCGGTCCAGCTGGACCCGGACCTCCTCGGCGGCGAGCGGCTGCACGGTCGACCCACCGGCCAGGCCGGTGCCGATGGCGCCGACCGCGGTCAGGCCCAGCAGCAGCGCCCCCGCCGCCGCGACGATCCACAACCCGGCGGCGAGCCCGATCCGGGTGGTGCGCTTGCTCGGAGGGTTCACCCGCCCAGGATGCCCCGGCCGACGGTTAACGCGTCCCTAAGGCAGCCCGAAAGGCAGTCCCGCGGCGACCGCCCGGCCGCGCCCGGCAACTAGGTTCTGCTCGTGGCCCAGATCCTGATCGTCGAGGACGACCCCGCCATCCGCGGTGCGCTGATCCGCGGGCTGGGCGAGCGCGGGCACGCCGTCGACTCCGCGCCGACCGCGATGGCCGGGCTGGAGTCCGCCGTCGGGAAGCGGCCGGACCTGGTCGTGCTCGATCTCGGCCTGCCCGACATGGACGGCACCACCATGCTGCGGATGCTGCGCGGCGCGAGCACCGTCCCGGTGATCGTCGCGACGGCCCGTGACGACGAGTCCGAGATCGTCTCGGTGCTCGACGCCGGAGCCGACGACTACCTGGTGAAACCGTTCTCCGCGGCCCAGCTCGACGCCCGGATCCGGGCCGTGCTGCGCCGGCTCGGTGACGGCACGCCGGACCCGACCGTGGTGGTCGGGGAGCTGTCGGTGGATCCGCGGTCGCGGCGCGCCCGGCTCGGGGACACCGAGCTCGAGCTGACGCCGCGCGAGTTCGATCTGTTGCACTACCTGGCCGCGCGCGCCGACCAGGTGGTCAGCAAGCGCGAGCTGGTCACCGAGGTGTGGCAACAGCCCTACGGTGGCGCCGACAAGACCGTCGACGTGCACCTGTCCTGGCTGCGGCGCAAGCTCGGTGAGACCGCGCAACGGCCCCGCTACCTGCACTCGGTGCGCGGGGTCGGGGTCCGGCTGTCGGCCCCCGACACGTCGGACGGCGGCTGATGCGGCTCCGGATCCTGGGACTCGTCGGGGCGACCGTGCTGCTGGTGCTGGTGGCGTTCGCCGTCCCGCTCGCCGTGCTGGTCCGGACGGTCGCGATCGACACCGCACTGTCCACCGCGACCGCCCAGGCGCAGTCACTGACACCGCTGGTCGCGACCGCCGACCGCACCACCATGGAACCCACCGTCGCACTGGCCGACGACCGCAACGCCGGTGACGTGTCGGTGATCCTGGCCGACGGAACCGTGTTCGGGGCGCCCGCGCCGCGCAGTGACCTGGTCGAGCTGGGCCTGCGCGGGGTGAGCGCCTCGACGGAGGCGCCCGGCGGGCGGGAGATGGTGTTCTCCGTCCAGGGTGCGGCGGCGGGCAACAGCGTGATCCGGGTGTTCGTCCCGGACGCCGAGCTGACCCGTGGCGTCGCCCGGTCCTGGCTGCTGCTGGCCGGGTTGTCGCTGGTGATGCTGGCCGGTGGGCTGTTGCTCGCCGACCGGTTGGCCCGCTCCCTGGTCGACGCCACCACCGACCTGTCGGGGGTGTCCGAGCGGCTGGCCCGCGGTGACCTCGCCGCCCGTGCCGACCCGGACGCCCCGGCCGAGCTCGGTGTCGTCGCCCGCGCGCTGAACGGGTTGGCCGGGCGGATCTCGGAGCTGCTGCGGGAGGAACGGGAGAACGTCGCCGATCTCGCGCACCGGGTCCGCACCCCGCTGACCGCGCTGCGTCTGGAGGCCGAGGCGCTGCGCGACCCCGAGGAGTCCGCCCGGATCTCGGCCGGGGTGGACGGTGTCCAGCGGGCCGTCACCGGTGCCATCGAGCAGGCCCGGCGGCGCGGCGGTGAGGGCCGGGCCGCTGACGCCGCCGCCGTCGTCAGGGAGCGGGTCGCGTTCTGGCAGGTGCTCGCCGAGGACACCGACCGTGCCGTCACCCTCGACCTGGCCGAGGGTCCGTTGCCGGTCGGATGCGCGCCCGCTGACCTGGAGGCGTGCGTGGACGCGTTGCTGGGCAACGTCTTCGCCCACACGCCGGACGGGACGGCGTTCGGCGTCGAGCTGAGCGGACGCCCCACGGGCGGCGCCCGCCTCGTCGTGTACGACACGGGCTCCGGTCTGCCGCCGGGCACCGACCCGATCTCACGCGGGGTGAGCGGTGGCGGGTCCACCGGTCTGGGGCTCGACATCGCCCGCCGGACCGCCGAGTCCGCCGGGGGGCGGCTGACCCTGTCCGGCCCGCCCGGCCTGCGGGTGGTGCTGGAACTCGGCGGGCCGCAGCACTGAGACCGGGCGCCTCCCGTGCACGGACCCGGTTCCGCTGATCCCTAACTCCGCCTTAGGGATCAGGTAGCGCGGCCTTGGTGCGCGCGGCGGCATCGTCGTTCTCGACACCGAGCGAGAGCCGCTCACCCGACACCACGGAGGAAGATCCGATGCGCACCAGGACGACCGTCGCCACCATCGCCGCCACCGGCCTGCTCCTGATCGGCGGGGGCACCGCACTGGCCCTGGGCTCCGGGACCGACCCGGACCGGACCCCGGTCACACCGGCCTCGGTGACCGCGCCCGAGCTCCCCGGCGCCGGCGCCGCCGCCGCTTCCGCGTCCGACGCCGGTGCCGCCCCGGCCGCCCCGGGGGCGGCACAGCCCGCCGTCGACCGGGCCACCGCCGAGCGGATCGCGCTGGAGCTGGTCGGCGCGGGCCGGGTCACCGAGGTCGAGTTCGACCGGGAGGACGATGACGACAGGGACGACCGGGACGACCGGGACCACTGGGAGATCGAGATCCGGGACGGGCACGTCGAGCACGAGATCGACGTGGACGCCGCCACCGGGGAGATCCTCGACCACGACATCGACCGCGACGACGACTGAGCCATCCCGGCAAGATCCGTGTCTTGGGAGTGCAGGGTGCCGGTCCCGGCACGAGCGCTCCCAGGACGCGGATCATGGTCCCGAGGTCGCCGCCGGCGTGGTGGGTCCGGCGTCCGGGCGCCGGTAGACCCGGGCCGCGGTGATCCGGCCACCGCCCTCGCCCTCGGGCAGCGAGCGGGCGACCCGGTCGTCGACCGACAGGTACTTGCGGCCGGCTCGCAGGTCGGCGTCGTTGCGGAGCCGGATGAGCAGCGGGAACCCGGACAGGGCACCGGCGTCGAACAGCCCGGTGGTGTAGACCAGCTGCACCCCGAGCGCCTGCGCCACCCCGAACTGCAGCTCCAGCAGGTAGCCCGCGGACGCCCGGCCGATCGGGTTGTCCAGGAACAACACCCCGGCGTGTGCCCGCCTGCCGTGCCCGCGCTGGTGCGCCCGCAGCGCGGCCATCGTGCAGTACAGGACGATCGCCGCGGTCAGCTGCTGGCCGCCGGAGAACACGTCCTTGATCGCCGAGACCCGCAGCCGCTCGGTCCGCAGCACGGCGTCGGGCTTGAGCATCTCGACCCGGACGCCCTTCGGCGTCGCTGCGCGCACCCCGCGCAGCAGCATCGACATCCCGTCGCGCCGGTCCCGGGCCCGGCCGCCGTTCGCCAGGCCCGATGCGGTCCGGTCGACGACGACGCCAAGCTCGTGGCGCAGTGCGGTGTCCGGCAGCTCCTCGAACCGGATCCGCAGGAACTGCTGGCCCGACCAGTCGCCGAGACCGTCCGGGAGCTGGGAGAGCTTCTGCGCGAGCCGGACCGTGCGCAGTGCCTCACCGACCATCCCGGACAACCGGGTGACGATGCCGGAGCGGTGCCGCTCGATGTTGCCGAGATCGTCGTCGAGCGAGCGCAGCCGCGGCCGCAGCGCGCCGATCCACTCCCGGGCCAGCCCGGGCATCTCGCTGCGGTCCACCCCGGCGATGTGCCGGTGCACCGGGGAGGTGAGGGTGGCGAATCTCGGGTCCTGGGCGAACCGGGCGACGGCGTCGACACCCTCGCGCACCTTCTTCTCGGCCCGCGTCCGCTCCCCGGTGACCTCGCGCAGCGCCGCCTGGTTGCGCTTCAGCGCGGCGAGCGCCTCGTCGACGTCACCCTCGAACGGGATCCCGCCCGGCTCCGGGGTCTGCTCCAACCCGTCGACGACGTGGCCGAACCCGCGGGCCAGCTCGACCGCGGTCCGGTGGGCCTCCTCGGCGGTCTGCCGTATCCGGCGGGCCCGTTCCAGCTCGCGGCCGGCCGCGTCCAGGTCGGCCGACGCCGCGGCGACCAGCTCCCGGCCGTGCTCGGCGTCGCGCGGCTGCGCGTACGGGTCGATCGGGCGCGACTCGGCGGGCAGCGAGGCCAGCTCCCGCCGCAGCACCTCGACCTCGGTGTTCGCCTTCTGCCTGCGTTCCTCGGCCCGTTCGTAGGCCGCCCTGGCCTGCTCCGCGGCGGCCCGCCGGCTGGTGGCGTCGGCGCCGTCGGGGGTGTGCAGGAACGCGGTCGCCGCCTCCACCACCGAGCGGGGCAATCCGTCGACGGCGATCCGGCGCTCGGCGGCATCGGCCTCGGCGCGCTCCAGCGCGCCGCGCAGGTCGGTGTCGGCGGCCGTCGAGGCGTACGCGTCCCGGGCCCGGTGGAACTCCTCGCGCAGCTCGGCGAGCGACGCCCCGACGGCCCCGACGGCCGGCTCCGGGGCCTCCTCCAGCGGCAGGGCGGCCGCCTCGTCGCGTGCCGATCCGGCGACGCCGCGCTGCCGATCCCGGGTCTGTTGCGCGGCAGCGGCCTCGCGGCCGGCCTCGGCGGCGGCTGCCCCGGCGGCGTCGGCCCGGGCACGGCACCGCTCGGCGTCGGCGGCACCGGTGCGGCGCCGCTCCTCCAGGCCGGGCCTGCGGGCGAGCTCCTCGCGCAGCGCGGTCAGCGCCTCGGCGCGCCGACGCGCGGTGGCGACGGCCCGCTCCAGGTCGGGCCGGTCGGCGGCGAGCCGGTCGGCCCGCTCGTCGAGCGCGGCGACCTCGTCGCGGGCCTGCTGGTAGGCGTCGGCGGCCTCGTCGCGGGCGGCCTCGGCGGTCCGGGCGGCGTCGGTCAGCTCGTCCAGGGTCGGGCGGCGGTCGCGCAGCGCGATGAACCGGTCGCGCAGCCGCCGGTCGGACTCGGCCAGGGACTCCAGCGCGGCGATCCGGTCGGCCCGCTCCGCGGTCTCGGCGACCAGCCGGACCCGCACCTGTTCGGCGGCGTCCTCGTCGTGCAGCGCCGGGTTCGGCGGGACGACGAGCTCGATCCCGGGCGCGACGGCGTCGGCCGCGGTCAGCGCGGCGGTGGTGCCGACGGCGACCAGGCAGGCCGGCAACAGCCGGGCCTCGACGAGCGCGTCACGGGCCCGGGCGGCGTCACCCGGCTCGTTGAGCAGTACTCCACCGGCCAGGTGCGGCAACCGTTCGAGCACCGCGCTGCGGTCGCCGGCCGGGAGCATCGCCAGGTAGCGGCGACCCGACCAGGCGGTGACGCCCGCCTTCTCCAGCACCTGCAGCACCGACTCGATCTCCGGTGGGTCGGGCAGCAGCCCGCCGTCACCGAGCGCGGCCAGCGCGCGCTCGTCGCGCCGCTGGTCACCGAGCAGCGCGGTCCGTTCCCGCTCGGAACCGCGGATCGCAGCCGTGAGCGTGTCGACGACCAGCTCGGCGTCGGCGTCGGGCCGGATCGTGTCCAGGCCGAGCAGCTCGGCCGGCCGGGCCGCACCGGCCAGCTCGTCGCTCTCCCGGGCGGCGGCGGCGCGGGCGGTCTCCGCGGCCGCCGCCGCGGCGCGGGACGCGGCGGCCGCGTCCTGGGCGGCGGTCCGGCGGGCCTCCGCGGCGCGGCGCTCCTCCCGGATCGCGGTGGCGGCGGCGTCGGCGGCGGCGAGCGCGCCGGCGGTCGCCGCCGCGTCCCGTTCGGCGGCGGGGGCCTCGTGCTCGACGTCGTCCGGGCCGGAGCCCTCCTTCAGGTGCCCGGCGGCGACGGCGGCCGCGATCCGGCGGTCCAGGTCGGCCAGTGCCTCGACGGCGCTCGACACCGAGCTCTCGGCGCGCGCGGCGTCGGCGGCGCGCTCCACCTGCTCGGCGCGGGCTGCGGCGGCCCGCTCCTCGGCCGCGGCGCGGGCGATCTCGGCGGCCTCGGCCTCGGCCTCCGCCTCGGCCACGGTGCGCAGCAGCGACGCGGCCAGTGCCCGGGCGGCGTCCTGGCGGGCCTGCAGGGTCGGCCGCGCCTTCTGCTCCTCCTCGTCGACCCGGGCCCGCAACCGGGCGGCCTCGGCGGCGGCGACCCGGTGCGCGAGGACCGGTTCGACGGCGTCCCGGGCGGTCGAGACGGCTGCCGCCGCGTCCCGTTCCCGGGTGGCCGCCTCGGCGTCCGCGGCGGCGGCCTCGACCGCCAGCACCGCGGCCAGCCTGCGCAGCTCGCCGACGGTGTCCTGCAAGCGCTCGGCGGCCCGGGCCGCCTCCTGTTCGGCGGCGACCGCATCGGTGGCCGCGGTCGCGGTGGTCGCGGCGCGCGTGGTCTCGGCGACCCGCCGGGCGGCGATCGACTCGGCGGTGACCCGCAGCGCGTCCCGGGCGGCGCTCTCCGCGGCCCGTGCGGTCGCGGCCGCGTCCTCCGCGGCGACCATCGGTTCGAGCCGGGCCAGGGTGCCGTCGACGAACTCGCGCTCGGACTCCAGCTCCTCGCGCTGGGCCAGCCGGTCGGCGTACCCGGCGACGAGCTCGGCGACGTTCTGCGGTTCCTCGGGATCGAGCACCGCGCGCAGCAGGAAGTCGACGAACGCCTCGTCGCTGGAGAACGAGAACGCCTCGGCGGCCTCGCCCTCGCCGGCGTTCATCGCCCGCTGGTAACGGAACAGCTCGGGATCCAGGCCGACGTCGACGAGATGGCGGGTCCAGTCCCGGTGCCCGGTCTCCCAGGCCAGCTCGGTCTGCGGGTGGTCGCGGTGCGCGGCGTGCAACCGTTCCCGGAACGACGCGAGGGTGATCCGCTTCCGATCGTGGGTGAAGGGCAGGTCGTCCATGGCGAAACCGGGCACCGGGCGGAACGCGTACCAGGCGTCGGCCAGCTTCTCCGGGTCGGAGGAGGCGACGTGCCCCCGCCACTCCGAGACCTTGCCGGTGACCAGCAGCGCCCCCGTCCCGACGTGCATCCACTCGCAGACGACGTGCGCGACGTCCTCGGCGAGCACGAAGTTCTCCAGCACGGTGGTGCTGGTCGTCCCGACCACCTGACGCCGCCCGGGCAGCAGCACCGAGAAGATCAGCTTGAGCAGTACGGACTTCCCGCCGCCGTTCTCCAGGAACAGCACCGACGCCGGTGAGGGCCGCCGCGGGGTGCTGCGGTCGAGCGCGTCCGGGGCGAACAGGTCCTCCTGCACGGCCACCTTCACCGGCCGCCCGACGCCACGCAGGTCGAGCGAGACGTCCTGGTACCGGGCCGCGGTCGGGCCGACCGAGAACAGCCGGGCCCGGGTCAGCTCATACATCGGGCCCGTCCGATCCGGTCGCCGGGGCCGGGGCCGGGGCCGGGGCCGGGGCCTCCGGAGCGTCCTGCTGCGCGTTGTCGCTCACCTGGTGAGCGACAACGGACGGAGAGGTACCCGGATCGCCGGGCGCCGGTTCGCCGGACACCGCCCCCTCCTCCTGCTCGAATTCGCTCACCGGGTGAGCGGTTGTGCCCGGACCCCCCTCCGGTGTGGGACCGGTGTCGAATGCCCCGGCGGGTTCCGCGACCAGCGACCCCGCGGCCGCCCCGACCGGCAGCACGTTCAGCGACAGCAGCTCGTCGAAGGCCCGCTGGGCGGCGAGCTCGCGCACCTGGACCTGGTAGCGCGGCGTCGTGCGGTAGGCCCCCTCGGCCCCGACCGGCACCAGGAACCCCTGGTCGGCGAGGAACCGCAGCGCCTTCCCGACGATGCCGCGGGTGGTGGACTCGCCGGTTCGGCCGTCCTTGGTGGCGGTCGCCTCCGGACGGCGCAGCCACACCCGCCAGACCTCCTCGAGCTGCGGTGCGTCCGACTCCGGGTCGGCCGGTCCTGCGGCGCGCTCGTTCAGCACCCGGCAGGCCTCACGGACGGCGCCGTCGACCAGCTCCACCGAGACGCGGCCGACGTAGGAGTCGTCACCGAGATCGTCGGGACGCGGGAACGCGAGCGCGGCGACGGCGAGGTGCGCGATGCCGTGCAGCACCTTGTCGGCGGCCCGGTTGGTCAGCGCGGTCCGCCGGGCGTAGGTGTCCATCCGGATCTCGAACACCGAGCCCTCGGTCGCCGCGAGCACGATGCCCGGCGCGGGATCGACGGCCAGCACCACCAGGCCCAGCCCGGACGCGATCCGCTGCACGGTGTCGCGGAACTCGTCGTCCTCGCGGTAGCGGCGGACGAGCTCGGCGTAGTCGGGGTCGCGGCCGGGCAGCGCCTTGGGCCGCATCCCGAACGCGACGAGCCGGGCGGCGGTCTCGGTGTCAGCCATCGCCGGGCACCCGCCGCTCCCCCTCGACACCGGCCACGGCCAGCAGCAGGTCCGCGCCGCCGAACTCCGGGTCGTCGAGCACGGCGCCGTCGTCGACGGCGATCAGCACCGACGGGTCGCCCTGGGTGCGGGCGGTGCCGATCGCGGTCCCCACGGCGTGCAACGCGCGCAACGCGACGAGCTGCGGCAGGTCGGCACCGGCCTCCCGGGACCGGGCGAGCGCCTCGGACAACCGCACCGGCCCCTGCCCGGGCACGGGGAGGACGGCGTCGACGAGCTGCCACGCCTGCTCCCCGAAGCGCTCCCGGGGTTGCGGCGCCAGCTCGGGCTCGGGTACCTCGGCACCGAACGGGTCCCGGTCGGTCGGCGGGGTCAGCAGGGTCTCGACCAGTCCGCCCAGGCTCGGCACGGACGGGCTCCACACGCCGGTGCCGGCCGCGAAGTACGCCGTCACCGGATCGTCCGCCGCGCCGACGGTCAGGCCGAGCGCGGGCCGCAGGAGCTGCCCGAACACGTCCACCGAGGCCCGTTTCGGCTTCCCGGAGAACTGCTGGCGGTCCTGCTCGGCCCGGAACGCGGCACCGGCCTCCTGCAACCGCGCCTGCAGCTGGGTGTGCCGCTGGATGCAGTCGTCGACGACCTCGACCAGCTCGGCGGCCTGCCGGCGGCGCTCCGGTTCGACGGCCTCGTCACGGGCGTCGGCGATGTTGGCCTTGATCACGGTCTCGGCGCGGTAGCGGGCCTCGATGTGGGTGAGCGCCTCGTCGAGCAGCTGCGGGACGGCGTCGAGCCAGTCCACCGAGCGGACGTCGCGCCGGGTCGCCTCCAGCTTGCGGCGCAGCGACTCGGCGTACTGCACCGTGCGGTAGCGGGCCTGCTCGGCGGCGAGCCGGGCATCACCCAGCCTGCCGCGCACGATCAGCGTCTCCAGCTTGGTCTCGGCCGCCTCCTGCGCGGACTCGACGTCGGTGTCCAGCGCCCCGACCAGCACGTTGATCGCCTCGTCGGAGGCGCGCAGGTACACCCCGCCGTCCGCGGCGGCGACCTCGACGAGCAGCTTGAAGTCGAACCGGCGGCGCTGGTAGCGGCCCTGGGCGTCGGTGCTGCCGTACTCGACGGCGAACCCGCGGTCGATGCTGCCGACGTTGACCAGGTTGTCGATCACCCACTGGGCGACCCGCGCGTGCTCCGCACGGGGGGCGTGCGGTGCCTGCGCGGCGACGAAGGGCAGCAACCGCCGGACGATCTCGGCGTGGTCGGCGCCGTGGTCGAAGTCCATCGCGAGGGTGACCTGGTCGATGGCCTGCAGGCCGATCTCGGCCATCTGGTAGCCGGCGGCGTCCCACTCCAGGCGGCCCTTGCGGGCGTCGAGGTCGTGCAGCGGCGCCGTGCAGGCCAGGGCCTTCAGCCGGCGCGCGACACCCTCGTCCGGACTGATGGTCGACACCCCGACGACTGTAGTGAGGGCGCCGGCGCCACCCCCGGACCGGGCGGGACCGGCCTCAGCGACCGCCGTCGAGCAACGAGGTGTACGAGGGCCGGTCGGGCGCCTCCTCCGCCGCGAGCAGCGCGTGCGCCACGGCCCGGGCGGTCACGTCCGCCGTGGCGGCCTGGAGCAGGTAGGTGGCGTCCGGGCCCGGGACGTCACCGGTGCCGGTGGCCAGGCCGAAGGCGCAGTCCCCGTCCCGGACGGTGTGCACCGGCGCGACCGCGCGGGCCAGGCCGTCGTGGGCCATCGTGGCGAGCCGGGTGCAGCCCGCCTTGTCCAGGGTGGCGTCGGTGGCGATCACGACCAGCGTGGTCGCGGTCCCCGGCGACGGTGCGTGCCCGGCGTACAGCTCGGCGATCCGGTCCCGCGCGGCCGACGAGGGCAGGCCCCCGGGGAACTCGCCGGGGAGCCCCCACCGGGCGCCCAGCAGCTCACCGGTCCGCGGGTCGACGCCGGACCCGGCCGAGTTGAGGACCACCAGCGCGGCGACCGTCGCACCTGTGCCGAGCACCGCGGAGGCGGTGCCGATCCCGCCGCGCAACCCGCCGGCGACGGCACCGGTACCCGCGCCCACCGAGCCCTGCGGAACCGGTCCGGGGTGCGCGGCGTCGTAGGCGGCGGTCCCGGTCCCCGCCGTGGGGCGGGCGGTGGGGTCCCCGCCCCGGCCGAGATCGAACACGACCGCGGCCGGGACGATCGGGACGACGGCACCGGGGACCGGGAAGCCCTCGCCGTCGCGTTCGAGGCGGGCCATCACCCCGGAGGCGGCGTCGAGCCCGTAGGCGCTCCCGCCGGACAGGGTCACCGCGTGCACCCGCTGCACGGTCGCCGTGGGCGCCAGCAGGTCGGTCTCCCGGGTGCCGGGTGCGGCGCCGCGGACGTCGGCACCGGCGACCGCCCCGCCCGGTGGGGCGAGCACGACGGTGCTGCCGCTACGGGCCCCCGGCCCGGTCAGCGCCGCGTGCCCGACCCGCAGGCCGGTCACGTCGGTCAGGCCGTTGTACTCACCCGGACGCACCCGCACGTTCCGCAGGTCAGCTCCGCTTCTTCGCGCCGCCGCGGGCCCGCCGGACGACCAGGAAGATCAGCGCCAGCACACCGAGGCCGCCGAGCACCGGCGCGAGCCGCTTCAGCACCGGGGCACCGGCCGAGTCCAGCAGGTCGATCGCCTCGATCGGGCTGCTCTGCGGCTGCCGCGGAGTGACCGGCTTCGGGGCCGAGGTGGCCGGGGCCGCCGGGGCCGCCGAGCTCTCCGGACCCGCCGCAGCACCCGCGGCCGGGGGGACCGCCGGGATCGGGCTGGTCTCGTCGGCGGCGTGCTTCGGGCCGGATCCGTTGGAGGTCGCGGCACCGCCCGGGCCGGTCAGCTTGTCCGCCACACAGGAGGCGAACTGGCCGATGATCTTGTCGGCGACGTCGGAGATGACACCGCGGCCGAACTGGGCGGGACGCCCGGTCACGGTCATGTCGGTGACCATCGTGACCGAGGTCTTGTCCGGACCGTCTGCGACCATGGTTCCGGTGACGACCGCCTTGGCGGTGCCGTTGCCGCGGGCGTCCCGGCCCGAGGCGTCGATGACGACCTTGTGGTTGGCGTCGTCCCGCTCGATGTAGGTGCCCTTGCCCTTGTAGGTCAGCGAGATCGGGCCCAGCTTGACCTTCACGGTGCCCTGGAACGAGTCGCCCTCGTACTCGGTCAGGGTGGCCCCGGGGAAGCACGGCGCGATGAGCTCCGGGTCGTTGAGCGCCTTCCATGCGTCCTCGATCGGCGCCGCGATCGTGAACTTGTTCTCCAGCTGCATCTCTGTCTGCCTCCCTCGTGCGAAGGGGCGCCGACCCGGGAGGTGTTCCCCGGCCCGGCGCCCCTACGGCGTGCTACTGCGAACGTCTGCGGTGCTCAGCCGGCCGCGGCCAGCACGGCCCGCCCGGTCAGCACCTTCGCCAGGTGCTCACGGTAGTCGGATGCGGCGTCCGCGTCACTCGGAGCGGAGGTTCCTTCCGTGGCGTGCTCGGCCGCCGCCTTCGCGACGTCCGGCCCGGCGGCCTGGCCGACCAGGGCCCGCTCGACCCCGGTCGCCCGGATGGGCACGTTGCCCATGTTGGTCAGGCCGACCCGCGCCTGCGAGATCGTCCCGCCCTCCACCTTCAGCGCGACGGCGACCGCCACCATCGACCAGGCCTGTGCCACCCGGTTGAACTTCTCGTAGTGGGTCTTCCAGCCGGTGTACTTCGGGAACCGCACCATCGTGAGGATCTCGCCCTCGCCGATCGCGGTGGTGAAGTAGTCCTGGAAGAACTCCGCCGCCGGGACCAGGCGGGTCCCGCCGGAACCGAGGATCACGAACTCGGCGTCCAGGGCGAGCGCGGCCGCCCCCAGGTCACCGGCCGGGTCCGCGTGCGCGAGCGCACCGCCGAGGGTGCCGCGGTGGCGTACCTGCGGGTCGGCGACGGTCTCGGTGGCCCGGGCGATCAGCTCGACGTGCTTGTTGATCAGGTCGTTGCGCATGACCTCGTGGTGGGTGGCCATGGCGCCGACCATCACGTACTGCTCGTCCTCGCCGATCCGCTTGAGCTCCGGGATCCCGCCGAGGTCGATGACGGTGCTCGGAGCGGCGAGCCGCAATCGCAGCACCGGCAGCAGGCTCTGCCCGCCCGCGAGGATCTTGGCGTCCTCACCGGCCTGCTGCAGCGCGCTGACCGCCTCCTCGACCGACGAGGGCCGGACGTAGTCGAACTTCGCCGGGATCACTGGACCTCTCCCTTGGGGTTGTTCGGGTCGATGGAACCCAGGCCGGCGCCCGGGGAGTGGGTGGTGCTCGGCGTCTGCTGCACGGAGTGGCCCTTGGCCACCTGCAGCGCCCGCCACACCCGCTGCGAGGTGGTCGGCATCTCGATCTCGGTGACGCCGAGGTGGCGGATCGCGTCCAGCACGCCGTTCACGATCGCCGGGGTGGAGGCGATCGTGCCCGCCTCGCCGACGCCCTTCACACCGAGCGGGTTCGTCGTCGACGGGGTGGACACGGTCTCGGTGGTGAAGCTGGGCAGGTCCGCCGCCGAGGGCAGTGTGTAGTCGACGAACGTGGCGTTGACCAGGGTGCCCTGGTCGTCGTAGTTCGCCTCCTCGAACAGCGCCTGCGCGATGCCCTGGGCGAGGCCGCCGTGCACCTGGCCCTCGACGATCAGCGGATTGATCACGTTGCCGATGTCGTCGACGCAGACGTAGTTGCGCAGGTTCACCCGGCCGGTCTCGGTGTCGACCTCGATCGCGGCGAGGTGGGTGCCGTGCGGGAAGGAGAAGTTCTCCGGGTCGAACACGGCGTCGGAGTCCAGCGAGGGCTCCATGCCCTCGGGGTAGTCGTGCGCCATGAACGCGGCGAACGCGATCTCCTGGATCGCCTTGCCCTTGTCGGTGCCCTTGACGGTGAACTGCCCGTTGGCGAACTCGAGGTCGTCCTCGGAGGCCTCCAGCAGGTGCGCGGCGATCTTGCGCGCCTTCTCGATGACCTTCTCCGCGGCGTTGACGATCGCGATACCACCGACCACCAGCGAGCGCGAGCCGTAGGTGTCCAGACCCTTCGGCGCCACCTGGGTGTCACCGTGCAGGATCTCGACGTCCTCGAACGGCACGCCGAGCTTGTCCGCGACGATCTGGGAGAACGCCGTCTCGTGACCCTGCCCGTGCGCCGACGCGCCGGTGGTCACCTCGACCTTGCCGGTCGCGAGCATCCGGATGCTCGCGGCCTCCCAGCCACCTGCGCCGTAGTCCAGCGAACCGAGCACCCGGGACGGCGCGAGCCCGCACATCTCGGTGAACGTCGAGATCCCGATACCCAGCTGCACCGGGTCGTTGTTCTTGCGCCGTTCCTCCTGCTCGCGGCGCAGGCCGGCGTAGTCGAACAGCTCCATCGCGCGGCGGGTGGCCTGCTCGTAGTTGCCGGTGTCGTAGGTCAGGCCCACGACGGTGGTGAACGGGAACTCCTCGTGGGAGATCCAGTTCTGCTCGCGCAGCTCCATCGGGTCCCGGCCGAGCTCGACGGCCAGCTCGTCCATGATCCGCTCGATGCCGAAGGTGGCCTCCGGACGCCCCGCTCCCCGGTAGGCGTCGGTGAGCGTCTTGTTGGTGAAGACGTTCGAGCAGGTGAACTTCAGGGCCGGGATCTTGTAGATCGCGTTGAACATGAACGCGCCGAGGATCGGCACGCCCGGGCCGACCAGCCCGAGGTAGGCGCCCATGTCGGCGTAGAGGTGCACGTCCAGGCCGGTGATCGTGCCGTCGCGCTTGGCGGTGATCGTGAGGTCCTGGATCTGGTCGCGGGCGTGGTGCGCGGTGAGCATGCACTCGCTGCGGGTCTCGGTCCACTTGACCGGCTTGCCCAGCTTCTGCGCAAGCAGCACGCAGAGCATCTCCTCGGGCAGCACACCGATCTTGCCGCCGAAACCGCCGCCCACGTCGGGGGCGATCACCCGCAGCTTGGACTCGGGGATCCCGAGGGTCACCGTGGTCATGGTGCGCAGGATGTGCGGCACCTGGGTGGCGGCCCAGATGGTCAGCTGCTCGCCGGTCGGGTCCACGACGCAGGAGCGGGGCTCCATGAACGCCGGGATCAGCCGCTGCTGGCGGAACCGGCGCCGGACCACGACCTGGTCGGAATCGGCCTCGGCGGTCCTGATGGCCTCGCCGATGTCGCCACCGGTGCCGGCGGCACCGGAGTCGAAGACCCAGGTGGCGGAGACGTTGCTGCCCAGGTCCGGGTGCACCAGCTCGGCGCCGTCCTGTGCGGCGGCCTCCATGTCCAGGACCGGGTCGAGCGGGGTGTAGTCGACCTCGACGAGCTCGGCGGCGTCACGGGCCGCGGCGGCGGACCGCGCGACGACGACGGCGACCCCCTCACCCGAGAAGTTCACCCGCCCGACGGCGAGCACCGGGCGCTGCGGGGCCTTCTGGTCGGGGGTGATCGGCCACGCGCAGGGCAGGCCGACCTGCTCCGCACCCAGGTCGGCGGCGGTGAACACGCCGAAGACGCCGGGCGCCTTCTCGGCCTCGGACTTGTCGATCGAGTTGATCGTCGCCCGCGCCAGGGTCGAGCGGACCACCGCGATGTGCACGGTGCCGGGCGGGGTGATCGAGTCGGTGTAGCGGGAACGACCGGTGATCAGGCGCTCGTCCTCCTTGCGGACGCGCGCCTTGCCGATCTCTGCTGTGGTGGGTTCGGCGGTCGTGGTCAACTCAGTTCCCTCCGGCGACCGGGGCGGCTGTCTGGCCCGCCGGGGCCTGGGCGCCCGGCTTCATGTTCCTGGCCGCGGTCTGCACCGCACGCACGATGTTCTGGTACCCGGTGCAGCGGCACAGGTTGCCCTCGATGCCCTCGCGGACCTCCTGCTCGGACGGGTCGGGGTTGTCCCCGAGCAGGTCGACCGCAGCCATGATCATTCCCGGGGTGCAGTAACCGCACTGCAGGCCGTGGCACTCCCGGAACGCCTCCTGGACCGGGTGCAGGTTCCCGTCGCGGGCGAGGCCCTCGATGGTGGTCACCTCGCTGCCGTCGGCCTGTACGGCGAGGACCGAACAGGACTTCACGCTCTGCCCGTCCAGACTGACGGTGCAGGCACCGCAGTTGCTGGTGTCGCAGCCGATCAACGTCCCCGTCTTGCCCAGCGTCTCCCTCAGGTACTGCGCGAGCAACATGCGGGGCTCGACGTCGTCGGCGTAGTTCACGCCGTCGACGGTGACCCGGACCTCTGTCATGGACTCTCACTCCTCGTACGCGACCACGCACTCGGCCGCGCGGGTCTACCGGGGACTGGTCGAGGAGCGCCGGGTGCGGTCGCGACCGCGTCGGCGCGCCTTCCATCTGCCGTCACGCGTGTGGCGGCGCCCACATCACACTCCCGATCATGCGGGCAGGCAAGGCGGACGGCGCGGACGTCGTGCCCGGTCGGACGGCGTGTCCCGGGCACGACCGGAGCTGCTCAGGCCCCCTGACCGCACCCGCGGAGAGGACGGCGCACAGGACCCGCAGAATCGGATCCGCGGCGCCAGAGGAATCACTCGTTCAGACCAACCCGGACGGAGTGGTCCGGCGACTGAGGATCAGGCCAGCCTAACCTGGGTCAACGGCGCGGTCCAGGGCCGGTCGGACGCAACGGTGCCGTCGTCCGGTGGCACCAGGCCCCCCACCAGAGCCCCGCGCCGTAGGCCAGGTCGTCGAGCCGGTGCGCGACGACATGGGCCGGCAGCGAGATCCGCACCCGCGGGTCGCGGTCGCGGTGCAACCACCAGTCTGCGACCCCCTCGGCGAGCGCCGCCGCCAGCACCGCCCGGCGGGCCCGTACCGAGAACGGCAGCGCCAGCGCGGCAATCGGCCAGAAATGCCTGGTCAGCGCCGATGCGAGCTGGCACAGCGCGCCGGAGAGCCCGAGTCCGGCGAGCCGGGCCGCGCTGCGGCGCGGCCGGTCGAGCCGGGTCAGCTTGCGCGCGAGCCGGTCCGCCGCCACCCCGGTGACGACGGCGGCGATCGCGACCGCCCCACGGCGCTGGGCGAGCAGCAGCAGGCAGACCGCGGCCGTCCACCCCGAGAGCACCATCGGCGGCACCGCACCCGGGTGCCGAAGCGCCAGCGGGGCCGCCCCCGTGCCGTAGAATGCCTTGCGCCGCAACCATTCCACCGGGTCGGTCCGGTGATCGTGGGCCACCCGGGCGGCCGGTTCGTAGCGCATCGCCCAGCCGGCGGCGTGCAACCGCAGGACCAGGTCCACGTCCTCGGCGACGTGCATCCCCGGGTCGAACGCCACCTCGCCGACCGCGGCGACCCGGACCAACATCGCCGCGCTCGGCACGTAGGCGACCCGGGAGCGCGGGACGATCAGCGCCGGATCGGGTCCCAGGTCCAACGAGGACCGGACCGCCTCGTACCGGCCGACCAGGCCGCGCGGCCCGCCGTCCGCGGCCGGGTCGAGCGCGACGATACGCGGGGCCACCAACCCGACCGCCGGGTCGGCGAGGTGCCCGAGCAGCGGTTCCAGCCATCCCGGCTCGGGCACCACGTCGGAGTCGAGGAACACCACCAACGGGGTGCGGGCCGCCGCCAGCCCGGCGTTGCGCGCCGCAGCCGGCCCCCGGGGGGCGGCGTGCCGCAGCACCCGCCCACCGGCAGCCTCGACCCTGCGGCGCAGCGGATCCGGATCCGCCGACCCGTCGTCCACGACGATCACCCCACCCAGCGAGCCGACCGGTAGGGCGGCCAGCAGCGCGTCGATCTGCCGGTCCTTCACCGGGACGACCACGGTCACCTCCGCCGGCCCGTGCGGCCCCGCCTCCGGCACCGGGTGCGCCAACCCGGCGTCGAGCAGGGTGCGGGCCAGCGCCCGATGCGTCGGCCCCTCGACCACCAGCGCCGCACCGGGGGAAGGCAGCAGGTCCCTGGCCCGCGCGGAGAGATGCACCAACCGCGGCGGGGCACCGCCCAGCAACGCCGCACCACCGTCGATCGCCCGGACACGCCGGTCGAACCGCACCCGGAACCCGTCCGGCAGCCTGCGGTCGGCCGGGCCCGCGGTGGTCGCCGTGCGGGCAGGACGGTCGGGACGGATGTGGGCGGCGGTCACCGGAGGAGCCTTCCACTCCCGGCCGCGGCGGGTCGACTCCCCGACCGGTCGGGCAGCACACTCCTGCCCATGCCCGATCTCCTCCCCCGCTACGGAACCGCGACCCTGTCCGAGGTCGTGCCCGCGCTGCTGCACGCGATCGGCTCCCCGCTCGACGACGGGCCGTCCGCGCTGGTGCTCCCACCGGCCAGGGCTGCCGTGCTGCTGCTGGTGGACGGGCTCGGCCACGAGTTGCTCCGCACGCACGCCGCGGACGCGCCGGTCCTGACCGGGCTCGCCGACGCGGGTCCGCTGACCGTCGGCTTCCCCTCGACGACCCCGATCAGCCTCACCTCGCTGGGCACCGGCCTACCGCCGGGTGCGCATGGCACGCTGGGTCTGCGCTTCCGGGTGGACGGACGGTTGCTCGACGCGCTGGGCTGGTCGGAGGGCCGCCGGGACCTGCGGGAGGTGCTCGTCCCCGAGCAGGTCCAGCCGGAGCCGACGGCACTGGAACGGGCCGCCGCGGCCGGCGTCGACGTCACGGTGGTGTCGCACCGGGAGTTCCGGACGTCCGGGCTGACCCGGTCCGGCCTGCGCGGTGGCGCGTACCGCGGCGTGGGCGCGCTCGGCGACCTGGCCGCGGAGATCCTGTCCGGGGTGGACGAGCGCGTGCCGGGCCCCCGGCTGGTCTACGGCTATCACGCCGATCTCGACCAGCTCGGTCACGTCCACGGTCCCGGCAGCACCGCATGGCGCTGGCAGCTGCGCCAGATCGACGCGCTGGCCGGGATGCTGCTCGACGCGCTGCCCGCCGGGACACTGTTCACCGTCACCGGCGACCACGGGATGGTCACGGTGGACCGGGTGCTCGACGCCGACCGCACCCCCGAGCTGCAGGCCGGTGTCGCACAGCTCGGCGGCGACCCGCGGGCCCGGCACGTCTACACCGAACCCGGCGCCGCGGACGAGGTGCTGGCCGCCTGGCGGGCGGTGCTCGGCGACGACGCCGCGGTCGTCACCCGCGAGCAGGCCGTCGCCGACGGCTGGTTCGGGCCGGTGCAGGACCGGCTCCGGGACCGGATCGGTGACGTGGTCGTCGCGCTGCGCGGGACGGCGGCGGTGGTGCGCAGCGAGGCCGAGCCGTACCTGGCGTCGTTCCCCGGGCAGCACGGGTCGTTCACCGCCGCCGAGCAGCTCGTGCCGCTGCTCACCCACTGACCGATCCGGCGACGGGTGATCACGGATCGGGCACCAGGACGTTCGCCGGGTGACCGGACCGGTTCCCGATCGTGGATCAGTGCGGGGACCGGAGGCGACCGGTCACCGGGTCCGGGTCCCAGGCCCCGATCGCTGCGGCCGCTGCGTCGGCGATCGCGGCCAGGATCTCCCCGCCCTCGTCGCCGCTCGCGCCGGACGGGTCACCCAGGACCCCGTTCGGGCTGACCGCCGCGGTCCCGCCGGCCCGCAACGCCTCGATCACCTCGGCCAGCGGGCGCGTCTCACCGGCCACGGCCCGGTCGGCCCGGACCAGGTCCGGCCGCAGGTGCAGCAGCACCGAGGTTTCGTACCGACCGGCGTGCGCGTCCGGAGGAACCCCCGGAACCGATGCGGTGCACGGTACCCAGCCTGCGTCCCGGCCCTCGTGGCGGAGCAGGCGCACCGCCGAGGACAACGCCGCGACGTTGCCCCCGTGGCCGGTGAGCAGCACCAGCCGTGCCGCCCACCGGCAGGCCGAGCGGCCGTACTCGACCAGCAGGGTGTGCAGCGCCTCGGTGCCGAGGGAGACGGTGCCCGGGAAGCCCTCGTGCTCACCCGCCGCGCCGTACGGGATCGCCGGGGCGAGCATCAACGCCGGATCCGCGTCGTGCAGCGCACCCGCCACGGCAGTGGCGACCAGTGTGTCGGTGCCCAGCGGCAGGTGCGGTCCGTGCTGTTCGGTCGAGCCGACCGGCACCAGCAGCGTCCGCGGCCGGGCACCGGGGTCGTCGAGATCGGTCCAGGTCAGCTCGTCGAGCAGCACGGCTACGCCCCTTCCTTCACCGGCCGGCCCGGCGCAACGCGGTCAGCGCGAGCACCACGACACCGGTGAGCAGGCCCGCGGCGACCAGCCCGACCGCACCGAACCCGGCCGTGTAGGCCGACCGGGCGGCGTCGAGCAGTGCGGTGCCGAGCTCGGGCGGTAGCGACTCGGCCGCGGTGACCGCACCGGCCAGCCCCTCCCCGGCCCGGTCGGCGGCCTCGGCGGGCAGTCCGGAGGGGAGGGTCAGCCGGCCGCCGTAGACGGCGGCGAGCACGCTCCCGGTGACCGCGACACCGAGCGCCACCCCCAGCTCGCCCGCCGTCTCCGAGATCGACGCCGCCGATCCCGCCCTGGCCGGGGGCACCGACCCGATCACCAGGTCGGTCGCCAGCACACCGATCGGGCTCAGCCCGAGCACGGTGCCGGAGACCAGCGCGATCACCGCCACCGTGCCACCGCCGGCGCCGACCAGACCGACCAGCAGCGAGCCCAGCGCGGCCAGCGCGGCGGCCGTCGCGACGACGGTCCGGATGCCGAACCGGCGGGTCAGCACCGGGGTGAGCAGCGACCCGACGACGGTGACCGCGGCGGCCGGCAGCATCCACAGCCCCGCGGTGAGCGCCGAGGCACCGCCGACCAGCTGCAGGTACTGCGGCAGCACGAAGAACAGGCCGTTCACCGCGAGCAGCGCGATCAGCAGCACCAGCACCGCCGCGGTGAACACCGGACGGCCGAACAGCGACACGTCGAGCAGCGGGTCGGTCAACCGTCGTTGGCGGCGGACGAACAGCACCCCGGCCACGACGCCGACGACGGCCGGGACGAGCGTGATCATCTCCGGGCCGTAGGCGGCGGTGTTCTTCACCGCGTAGACCAGCGGGAGCATCGCGACCAGCGAGAGGACGACGCTGGTGAGGTCGAGGCGGCCGGCCCGGCTGCCGTGCTCCTCGGGGAGCAGCAGCGGTCCGAGCACGAGCAGCAGCAGCATCACCGGGACGCCGATCAGGAACACCGCACCCCACCAGAACACCTCGACCAGCGCGCCGCCGACGAGTGGGCCGATCGCGGCACCGACCGAGAACGTCGTCATCCACACGGCGACCGCGAAGCGACGCTGGGTCGGGTCCGGGAACATCGTCGAGATCAGGCCGAGTGTGGAGGGCATCAGGGTGGCACCGGCGATGCCGAGCAAGGCGCGGGCGGCGATCAGCAGCTCGGCGGTCGGCGCGAAGGCCGCCAGCACGGAGGCGACCGCGAACGCGGCGGCACCGATCAGCAGCAGCCTGCGCCGCCCGATCCGGTCGCCGAGGGTCCCCATGGTGATCAGGAACCCGGCGATCAGGAAGCCGTAGATGTCGAGGATCCACAGCTGCTGGGTGGCCGTGGGTTGCAGGTCCACGGCCAGTGCGGGCGCCGCGAGGTATAGCACGCTGATGTCGAGCGCGAGCACGAGCAGCGGGAGGGCGAGCACGGCGAGTCCGACCCACTCGCGGGGCCCGGCGCGATCACCGGTGGCCGGTGCGATCTCCGTTGTCATGGTTCCTGACGCTAAGAGTTGGAGTTGACTTCAGGTCAAGACAGTTCGAGCGTGGCACCCTCGCGGATCGCCGCGTCGGCGCGGCGCGGGGTCAGCGCGTCACCGATCCGGTGCACCACCGGACCATCCTCCCCCGGGCCCGACCCCGCCCGGCCTCGGAAATCCGGCGATGGTGACGCGTCTGACACCGCCGCGATGACCGCAGCGACCTCCCGCCGCTCGGTGCGGCCGGTCGGGTGGTGCAGCAGCTCCACGACGACACCGGACTCACCGGCTGCATCTGCCGCGGAGACGCCGAGCACGGCCCGGTCGGTGCTGCAGCGGACACCGGCCGCGTGGGCGCGGCGGCGGAACCCCTCACGGTCCAGGGTCAGCCCGAGGTCCTGCCCGACGACCAGTGCGGGGGTGACGATCTCGGTGTCGTGCCCGCGTGCGGCGAGCAACTCCGCGACCGACGTGGCGTGGTGGAAGCCGAGCTCGTCGACGACGAGTACCGGGCCGTCCGGCAGGCGGGCCCCGGCCAGCACGTCGTCGACCGGGACGGTCAGCCGGCCCGGGTCCCATGGCGGTGGCACCGGGCGGGCCCCGGTGGCCAGGACCAGCGCGTCCGGCCGGTGTGCCTCGACGAGCGCCCGGTCCAGCACCGTCGACAACCGGATCCGCACACCCGCTTCACGCACCGCCCGCTCCAGGTCCTCGACGACGTGGCGCAGCTCGCCCCGGCCGGGAGCGCGGGCCGCGAGCGCGAGCCGGCCCCCGGGCCGGGCGGCGCGCTCGACCAGCGTGACGTCGTGACCACGGCGGGCCAGCGCGGCAGCGGCGGAGAGACCGGCCGGGCCGGCGCCGGCGACCAGGACCCGCCGTGTCCCGGCCGGGGTCGGCACTCCGGCGCCGAGGGTCAGCCACTCGCGTCCGGCCGCCGGGTTGACCACGCAGCCCAGCGGCAGGTTCAACCCGACCCGCCCGATGCAGTCCTGGTTGCACCCCACGCACCGGCGCACCGGACGCCCCGCGAGCGCCCTGGCCGCGAACTCCGGGTCGGCGATCTGTCCCCGGGCCACCCCCACCAGGTCGCACTCGGCGCGGTCCAGTGCGCCCGCGGCCTGGGCGGGCGTGGTGAACCGTCCGACGCCGATCACCGGGACGTCCGAGCCGGTGCTCCGGACGGCGCTGCGCAGCCGGGCCGCGAGCCGCCCGGCGTAACCGGGCGGGGTGTGCATCGAGGGCTCGATCAGGTGCAGTGTCGAGGTCGCGACGCCGATCGAGGTGTTGAGGTGGTCGACCGCGCCGGTCCGGACGAGCCGGCGGGCGAGCTCGGCCCCGTCGTCGGGGGTGATGCCGCCGGGGATCCGCTCGTCGGCGCCGATCCGCAGCCCCAGCACCGGGTCCGGGCCGATCGCCTCGCGCACGGCGGCCACCACGTCGAGCACGATCTTCGCGCGATCGCGCCCCCAGGCGTCGGTGCGCCGGTTGGTGGCCGGGGACAGGAACAGCCGCAGCAGCGAGGCATGTGAGCACTGCAGCTCGACACCGTCGAACCCACCGTCGACGCAGCGCGCGGCGACGTCGGCGAAGGCGGCGACGACGTCGGTGATCCCGGCCGCGTCCAGTTCGGCCGGGACCTCGCGGAACATCGGGTCGGGCAGCGGGGACGGCCCGACGACCGGCTCCCGGGAGTACGTCCCGGAGCCCTGTGCACCGTTGTGGTTGAGCTGGGCGAGCACGAGCGCGCCGTGCCCGTGCACCGCCTCGGTGAGCGCCCGGTAGGCGGGCAGCACCGCGGGATCGTGCCCGCGGATCAGCCGCTCGTAGGGCCGGTCGTCCGGGTGGACGGCGTGCTCCTCGGTGATCACCAGAGCGGCGCCGCCCGCGGCCCGGGCCGCGTAGTAGGCCGTGTGCCGGGGGGTGGGCAGCCCGTCCTCGGCGAAGCCGGTGAGATGGGCGGTGAACACGATCCGGTTCCGCAGCACGCGCCGGCCCAGCCGCAGCGGCTCCCCCAGCCGCGACGGGCCACCGGACGTCGCCCGGGCCGCCGGGGCCGGACACGGGGCCGGCGCGGCCGGGGTGGATGTCACGACGGGCACCGCCGGCCCGGTCGCACCGGGTGACCGGGCCGGCCCGGTCGCAGCCGGCGCGATCGGCCCGTGCTGCCCGCTCGGCCGGTTCACCTCCACCGCGGGCCCGCTCGCGCGAGCCGCGGGATGCGGTCGGCCACCACCACCGTGACCGGCACCGGCGATCATCTGGGCGACCCGGCGCCCCTCCCGAACGGCCTCGGCGACCGTGCGTGGGGCGATCCGGTCCCCGGCGCTCCACCACCCCGGTGCGTGCGGGACGCTCAGCTCCGGAAGCCGGGCCGCGCAGTCGACGACCACCGCGCAGGGCACCGTGCCGACCGCTGCGGTGTGCACGTCGACGAGCCGGGCCACGCCGTCGAGGGCCCCGTCCAGCTCGGTGAACAGCGCCCGGCGGACCCCGGCCCGTTCCAACCGGGCGTTCGCCGGCGCGAGGTCACCGCAGCGTCCGAGCTGGTGCCCGGCCACCGCGTCCGGGGTGGAGAGGGTGACCTCGTAGCCGGCGCCGGCCAGCAGCTCGGCGAGCCCGGGGCCGGTCCAGTCGCCGAGCGGGTCACGCACCAGCACCGGGGCGCCCTGCGCCACCCCCCACCCCGCCAGTGCGGCACGGACCGCCTGCGGGCCGGCCGGGGGCGCACACCCGGCCCGGGTTCGTCCCGAGCTGCGCACGGTGTCGCCGGTGCCGATCGGTTCGTGGCGTCCCGGACCGACGTCGTGGGCGGCCACCGCGCGGGCCAGCTCCGCGGCCGGGACGAGCGGCACCCGCACCTCGCCCGTCCGCTCGCGCTCCGCACCGGTGCGGGCCCGCGAGCCCGTGGCGAGCACGATCACCGTGCCGTCGGCCGCTGCGGCGGCGACCGCCCGCCCGTCCGGTTCGGAGCCCAGGACGACCTGCACCCCGAGTCGTTCCAGCTCCCGCTCCCACCAGGCCACCGGCAGCGTGAACCGGCCGCGGCCCGGCAGCACCGCCGCGGCGTGCAGCATCCCGCCGAGCCGGTCGGCCCGCTCGTGGAGCGTGACGCGTCGACCGTGCAGGGCGAGCGTCCGCGCCGCCTCCAGCCCCGCCGGGCCGCCGCCGACGACGAGCACCGCTCGTGCGGGTGCCGGTACCGGCCCCCGAGTCCCGCGCGCCGGCGGCACTCCGGGAGCGGCACCGGGCTCCGGGAGCGTCGGCTCGTCCCGTTCGCGCCCGGAGCGCGGCTCGAGCTCGTCACCGACCACGGGGTTGCGCGGATCGCGCCCGGCGGCGAGGGCGTGGGTCAGCAGGCAGGGCCGGATCCGCCCGGGTGTGCCCGCCCGGGTCAGTTCCACCAGCCGCGGATCCGCGATCTGAGCTCTCGTCATCTCGACGAGATCGGCGCCCCCGCAGGCCAGGGCCTCCTCGGCGATCCAGGGTGACGCGACGCTCCCGGCCAGCACGACCAGCGCAGCCCCGTCCACCGCCCGGCGCACCCGGGCGCAGCGGTCCCGCAGGAACGCCTCCGGGGTGCGCAGGTCGGGCCGGGTCGCCGCGACCGAGAGTCCGCTGCCGACGACCGGGACGATCAGGTCGACGTCACCGGCGACCGCCCGGGCCAGTGCCTCCCCCTCCGCCGGGGTGATCCCGGCCCACGGTGCGAGCTCGTCGACGCACAGCCGAACCGCCAGCAGCGGGTCCGGGCCGATCTCCGCGCGGACGGCGGCGAGCACCCGGCGCAGCAGTAACGTCCGGTCGCGGCCGTAGTCGTCGGTGCGACGGTTGGTCAGTCCGGAGCAGAACTGGCGCAGCAGCGAGTGCTGCCCGGCCGAGATCTCCACACCGTCCACAGCGTTGTCCACAGCCGACCGGGCGGCTGCGGCGAAGCCGAGGACGATCTGTTCGATCTGCCCGGCGTCCAGCTCGACCGGGATCTCCCGGGAGACGACGTCGGGAACCGCGGACGGCCCCCACAGCGGATGTCCGGAGTGCGCGGTCGAGCCCTGCCCGCCGGCGTGCGCGAGCCCGGCGAGCACCAGCGTGCCGTACGGCCGGCAGGCCTCGACCACCGCGGCCCAGCCGGGCCCCGCCGGCACGTCACCGAGATGCGGCTCAGCGGGCGGAAGGTCGCCGGGAACCCCGCTGAACTGCATCTCGGCGCGCAGATCCATGGTGGGCCGGGCCGGGGCGGTGGGACCGGGCGCAGCAGCCGGGCCCGGCGGGGCCGGGGCGAACGCGGCGGGCGCGTAGGCGTACGGGTGATCCGAGCGGTGCACCGACGCCGGCTCGACCACGACGAGCCCGGCACCACCCGCGGCCCGCTCGGCGTAGTAGGCCACGTGGTCGGCGGAGACACCGCGGTCGCTGCCACCGAGGTTCGTCTCGTGCGGCCCGAACAGCACACGCGACGGGGCCCGCCGACCGCGCAGGTCGACGGGCCCCGTCAGCAGGTCCGTGGTCAGCTCCCGGCGACGGGGGCCGCCGCGGCCTGCGCGGGAGCGGACGCCGGGGCGAACCCGGCGAGCGGGCTCTCGTCGCAGGCCCGGTCCGGGCGCCGCGGCGGCGGGGCGAGCGACAGCATGGTCGGCTGCTTGGGCGTGCGTGAGTTCCGCGGCGCCGACCGCGAGTGGTCCACGTCGGACCGGGGGATCACGGTGTCGCCGTCGCGGGCGGCGAGCATCTGCTCGCCGTAGCCCTGCACGCACTCCGGGTCCGGCCCGTCCAGCGGCAGGCCGGTGAAGAACTTCGCCGCCATGCAGCCGCCCTGGCAGGAGTCGTAGTGCTGGCACGACGCGCAGGCACCGCCGGTCTGCGGCCGGCGCAGGTCGGTGAACAGCTCCGAGTGCTCCCAGACCTCCTTGAACCCGCCGGCGTCGCGGACGTTGCCGGCCAGGAAGTTCTCGTGGATCGCGAACGGGCAGGCGTAGACGTCGCCGACCGGGTCGATCAGGCAGACCACCCGGCCCGCTCCGCACAGGTTCAGCCCGGGCAGGGCCTCGCCGTAGGCGGAGAGATGGAAGAACGAGTCACCGGTCAGCACCTGGTCGCCGTGCGCGACCAGCCAGTCGTAGAGCTGACGCTGCTGGGCCTGGGTGGGGTGCAGCTCGTCCCACACGTCGGCGCCGCGGCCGGACGGGCGCAGCCGGGTGATCCGCAGCTGGGCACCGTACTTGTCGGCGATGGCCTTGAACTCGTCGAGCTGGCCGACGTTCTCCCGGGTCATGACGACCGAGATCTTCGGGGCCTGGAACCCGGCCTCGGCCAGGTTCTCCAGTGCGGTGATCGCGGTGTCGAAGGAGCCGGGGCCGCGGACGTGGTCGTTGACCTCGGCGGTCGCGCCGTCCATCGAGATCTGGATGTCGACGTAGTCGGTCGCGGCCAGCTGCGCGGCGCGGGCCTTGTCGAGCTTCACGCCGTTGGTGGAGAACTTGACCCCGACGTCGTGCGCGATGGCGTAGTCGAGCAGCTCCCAGAAGTCCGGGCGCACGGTCGGCTCGCCGCCGCCGATGTTGATGTAGAAGACCTGCATCCGCTGCAGCTCGTCAATGACCGCCTTGGCCTCGTCGGTGGTCAGCTCGCGCGGGTCGCGCCGGCCCGACGACGACAGGCAGTGCACGCACGCGAGGTTGCACGCGTAGGTGAGCTCCCAGGTCAGGCAGATGGGAGAGTTCAGGCCGTACTGGAAGTGGTCGACCAGCTTCACGGGCACCTCACTGTGGTGGTCGGCGGGCGGGGCTAGCGGGAGACGATGGTTCCGGACCGGAGCAGCCCGGCGAGTGCCTTCAGATAGGCCTCGTGCTGGGCGGCGGGGACCCCGGCCGCCTCGACCGCGGACCGGGCGTCCGGGTGGTGTTCGAGGCCGGTGACGACCTCGACCAGCTCCGGGGTCTTGAGGAACGACAGCTTGCGGGTCACGAAGTCGTACACCAGTGCACCGAACGGTTCCGGGCGCAGCGACACGCTCTCGCTCACCCGGTACGGTGCCGCGGGGTCGAACGACCCCGCGGCACCGCCCGGCACCGTGGTGTCGACCGGCTTAGTAGACACCGCACATGCCGTCGATGGAGACCTCCTCCACGAGGGTCTCCTCGACCAGGACGTCCTCGTTCTGGTGCTCGCTCATGGCAACCTCCGCAGGGATCCACTCTCGGCGAGAGCGTGACCGACCCGCCCCGCCGGCCGGCAGGGGCAGCGGTTCGGACGTTATTGGCACCCGGTGCCGGAAAGCAAGAACCTGCGCGGATGCCCGTCCGTTCGGACGGGCGGGCATGCTGGCCGCATGACGGTGGACCAGACGCTGCTGCACCTGTGCACCCCCGCCGAGCGGGCCGCCTACGAGCTCGCCGGGCAGATCGCGCCACCCTCGCTGGACGAGGTCGGCTTCGTCCACCTGTCCACCGTCGACCAGGTCGCGCTTCCCGCGCAACGGCTGTTCGCCGGGCGGACCGACCTGTGCCTGCTGGTCGTCGACCCGGTGGCGCTCGCCGCGGCGGGCGTCGAGGTCCGGTGGGAGCCGGGCGTCCCGGGCGATCCGGAGTCGATGCGCTTCCCGCACGCCTACGGCGCCGTGCCGGCGGCGGCGGTCCGCGCGGTGCTGCCCTACCCGCCGGGCCCGGACGGGTTCACCGCACCCGAGCTGCCCTGAGTCACCCGGGCCGTCCGCGCCGGGACCCGGCCGCCTGAGCTGCAGGTCGGCGCACCGGCCCCGTCCGGTCGGACGGGCCTCCTCACCGGACCGACGGAGAGGTGGTCAGGTACCCGTACGTAGCTGTTGCCACCTCTGTGCAGTAGCCATCGTTGTGCTCGTCCGCACGCCGACGAGGTCGTCGAGGAGAGCCAATGGCCATCGAGCTCAACCAGATCTGGGACTTCCCGATCAAGGAGTTCCACCCGTTCCCGAGGGCACTGCTGGGGGTCGGCGCGCACGACATCCTGGGCGTCGAGGCGAAGAACATGGGTATGAAGCGGGTCCTGTTCATCACCTCGGGCCTGCGTGGCTCCGGGATCATCGACGAGCTCAAGGGCAAGGTCGAGTACCAGGGCGTCGACGTCGTCGTCTACGACAAGGTCGAGTCCAACCCCAAGGACTACAACTGCATGGACGCCGCCGCGCTCTACACCAGCGAGCGCTGCGACGGCATCATCTCGATCGGCGGCGGTTCGTCGCACGACGCGGCGAAGGGCGCCCGGGTCGTCATCGCGCACGACGGCCGCAACATCAACGAGTTCGAGGGTTTCTCGAAGTCCACGAACATGGAGAACCCGCCGCACATCGCGGTCTCCACGACGGCGGGGACCGGGTCGGAGACGTCCTGGGCCTACGTCATCACCAACACCTCCGACATGGACAACCCGCAGAAGTGGGTCGGGTTCGACGACGCCGTCGTCACCACCCTGGCGCTGGACGACCCGCTGCTCTACTACAGCTGCCCGCAGCACTTCACCGCCTACTGCGGGTTCGACGTGCTGGCGCACGGCTCCGAGCCGTTCGTGTCCCGGCTGGACTTCGAGCCGTCGCTGGGCAACGCGCTGTACTCGATCGAGCTGACCGCGCGCTACCTGCGCGAGGCGACCTACGAGCCGCGCAACCTGCAGGCCCGCTCGAAGATGATGCACGCGCAGTACATCGCGGCGCAGGCGTTCAACTCCGGCGGCCTGGGTCTGGTGCACTCGACCTCGCACGCGGTGTCGGCGTTCTTCGACAGCCACCACGGCCTGAACAACGCGATCGCGCTGCCCCGGGTGTGGGAGTACAACCTGCCCTCGCGCTACGAGCGCTACGCCAAGATCGCGACCGCGATGGGCGTCGACACCCGGAACATGACCACCGTGCAGGCCGCGGACGCCGCGGTCGAGGAGGCCATCCGGCTGTCCAAGGACGTCGGCATCCCGGACAACTTCGGTTCGCTGCGCTCCGACAGCTACGACAAGAACCGGATGAACACCGGGAAGTACGCCGGCCGGGGCGACACGATCCCCACCGACGAGAAGACCGTCCGGCGGATCGCCGAGCACATGATGGGCGACTACTGCACCCCCGGCAACCCCCGTGAGTGCACCGTGGAGTCCCTGGTCCCGCTGGTGGACCACGCCTTCAACAAGTCCTACTGACCCACCGCGGCCGCCCGACCCGTGCCCGCCGCGCCGGCTCGGCCCCCGGCGCGGCGGGCACGCACCCCTGTCCGAGGAGAACGGTGTTCGACAGCCCCGAGACGCTCGCCGAGTCACTGGCCGGCGAGGACTACGTGATCGACCCGGAGTTCGCCGTCGTCGTCCATCTCGCGACGGCGCTGGAGCGGCCGCTGCTGCTGGAGGGACCGGCCGGCGTCGGCAAGACCGAGCTGGCGAAGTCGCTGGCCGCGGCGAGCGGGCGCCGCCTCGTCCGCCTCCAGTGCTACGAGGGACTCGACGACGCCCGCGCGCTCTACGAGTGGGACTACGGCAAGCAGCTGATGCACGTCCAGATGCTGCGCGACCGGATCGGCGAGCTGCTGGCCGGTACGACGACGATGGCCGAGGCGTCGGCCCGCCTGCAGGCGCAGGACACCGGGCTCTACACCGAGCACTTCCTGGCGGCCCGGCCGTTGCTGGAGGCGGTGCTCTCGCCCGAACCGGTGGTGCTGCTCGTCGACGAGGTCGACCGGACCGAGGAGTCGATGGAGGCGCTGCTGCTGGAGGTGCTGGCCGAACAGCAGGTCACGGTGCCCGAGATCGGCACCTTCACCGCGCGCTCCACACCGTGGGTCGTGCTCACCTCGAACGACACCCGGGAGCTCTCACCGGCACTCAAACGGCGCTGTCTGCACTTCGGCGTGGACTTCCCGACGCCCGAGCGGGAGGCCGAGATCGTGTCCCGCCGGGCCCCGCAGGTCGCACCGGAGGTGGTCGCCGACGTGGTGGAACTGGCCCGGAGGTTGCGCGGGTTCCCGCTGCGCAAGTCACCGTCGATCTCCGAGGTGATCGACGCCGCCCGGGCGGCCGCGGTGCTCGGTCTGGAGTCGTCGGGCGAGCTGGAGAAGGTGCGGCCGGCGCTGCTGTCGGCGCTGCTCAAGTACGGTTCGGACCGGGAGCTGGCGGTCCGTCGTCTCGACGGTGACGAGCCCGTCGCCGACGTCGAGGTCGCCGAGGACTCCGGCTGGGTGCGGCGGTCGAGCCGGCCGTCGGACACCACCTCGGGTGCTTTCGGAGCGGGCCGGGCCGCCTCCACCGGCTCCCGGGCCGCCGCCGACCGGAACCGGCGCGGCCTCCGATGACCACCGGGCCCGCGGAACCGGCGGCCCCGCCGCGCCCGGCCAGGGACCCCGGATCCTGGGTGCTGTCGGTGCTCTCCGCCGCCTTCACCCGGGTGTTGCGGACCCAGCGGGTGGTGGTGTCCCCGGCCGAGGCGATCGAGGTCCGGCGGGTGCTCGCGATGCTGGGCGCGACCGATCTGGACCGGCTGCGCACCGGGCTGCGCGCGGTCACGGTCGCCTACTCCCACGAGCGCGCGGGGTTCGAGCGGGCCTTCGACGCCTTCTTCGGCCTGGTCCCCGCCCAGGGCGAGGACACCGCGGGCGGTCCCGGTCTGCGCGGCCCGTCCGCCGACGGGTTGCCCGGTGACCTGGAGCTGACCGAGGACGACGACCCGCTCGGCCGCTTCGCCGATCACGACCCGGACGCCTCCGACGTCGGCGACCTGCTCGACGCACCCGAACAGGAGAAGGGTTTCGATCCGCACCGCGACGACGACGACTTCTCCCTCGGCGGGTCCGACCGGGACCTGTCGGTGTCCTCCGGTGACGACCGGGGCAGGCGTGGGACGACCTACACGGTGGACCTGGAGCGCGCCGGAGCCGCGGTCGGCAAGGAACTGACCTCCGGTTCGACCGCCCGGGTGTCGGGTGAGATCGACTTCGACGATCCCGAGGCCGTCCTCGCCTGGCTCCGCTCCTACGATCCGCACTCCGTCTACGCCGACGGCCCGGAGGGCGAGCTGCTCTCACCGGTGCAGCTGGGCCGGCTCGTCGACGCGATCACCGACTTCGTCGCCCAGCTCGCCGCCCGGGTGGAGGAGCAGGCGGGCCCGCCCGCACCGGAGCCCGACGGCTCCGCCGCCCCGGAGCCCGCCGACATGGCGCAGGCCTGCCACGAGCTGCTGCACCGGATGCGCGGAGCCCCCCGACGGGTGCCGCGCGAGCACTCCCGCGGTCCGCTCGACGTGCGGCACACGGTCCGGCGCAGCATGCGCAGCGACGGCGTCCCGTTCCACCTGCTGGTCCGCCGGAAGGTGCCGGACCGGGTGCGGTTGCTCGTCGTCGCCGACGTGTCGCTGTCGGTGCGGTCGATCACCGCGTTCGTGCTGCGCCTGGCCCGCACACTGCACCGGCAGGCGTTCCGCTGCCGGGTGCTGGCCTACGTCGACTCCCCGGTCGAGGTGACCGAGCTGCTCCTGCGCGCCCACGACGACCACGCGCTCGCCGCGGTGCTCGCCGCGCCGGGCCTGGACCTCGACGCCACCAGCGACTACGGCCAGGTGTTGCGCGGGATCAACGAGGAGTTCGCCGACGCCGTCGACCGGCGGACCGCGGTGCTGTTCGTCGGCGACGCCCGGTCCAACGGCCTGCCCCCGGGCACCAGGGAGCTGCGCCGGCTGGCCCGCCGCGCGTACCGGGTGGGCTGGATCACCCCGGAGCCGCGCCGCTACTGGGACCAGGCCTCGTGCGCGATGGGCGAGTACGCCGAGGTCGTCGACCACGTCCTGGTCGCGCGGGACGCCGAGGAGCTGCTGGCCGGGGCGGGCGAGCTCGGCCACGCACTGTCCTGACCGACCCGCGCTGCGGCGGCGGACGGGTGAGGGGCACCCTGGTGCGGTGCCACTGAGCCGTCGATCGTTCCTGCGCGTCACCGGCACCGCGGCCGCGCTGGCCGGTGTCCCCGCGCTCGCCGCCTGCGGCGGGGCCGCGGACGCCGGTGCGCCGCCGCTCACCGTGGTGTTCGCCGGGGTGGGCCCGCTCCCGCCGCCGGACCCGCACCACGTGGGGCGGCCGGTGGACCGGGCACGCGCGGCGGCCGTCGCGGACACGCTGCTGGTGTGGTCGCCGCAGATGCGCGCGCAGCCGCACCTCGCCGAGTCGGTCGAGCCGGACCCGACGGGCACCCGGTGGCGGGTCCGGATGCGGGCCGCGCCCGCACACGACGGGCGGCCGATCACCGCGGCCGACGCGCTGGCGTCGCTGCGCCGGGTCGCCGATCCCGCCACCGGCGCGACCGCCGCGCCGCTGCTCGCCGGTGTCGACCTCGCCGCCAGCCGGGCGATGTCGCCGACCGAGCTGGAGATCGTGCTCGGCGCGCCGGACTTCCTGTTCCCGCTGGTACTGGGCGCCCCCGGGACCGGGATCGTGCGCGAGGGCGACGGCGCCGCCCCGATCGGCACCGGCGCGTTCCGGCCGCACCCGGGGGACGCGGAGGTGCTACTGCGCCACGACGGGCACTGGCTGGGTGCGGCGGCGTCACCGCAGGTGCGGTTCACCGTCGACGACGACGAGGAGCACCGCTACCAGGCGCTGATCGAGGGGCGTGTCGGGTACGCGCACGATCTCTTCCCGCACAGCGTGCGCCGGATCACGGCCCGAACCGGTACCCGGGTCCTGTCCGCCCCCGGCTCGGCGACCCGGTTCCTGGAGGTCGGCAGCGGCCGGTCCGGTCCCGGCCGCCTGGAGCTCCCAGCGGGCGGCGGACCGTCCGGGGAGCTGTTCGACGACCCCCGGGTGTGTGAGGCGGTGCGTCTGGGCATCGATCGTGAGTCGCTGGTCCGCCGGGTCCTGCTCGATCTCGCCACACCCGGTGACGACCTGTTCGGGCCGGGGCTGGAGCACCATCCGGCGGGCGTCCCACCGGTCGTCCGCGACGTCGGCCGGGCCGCCGAGCTCCTCGCCGCGGCGGGCGCGACCGGGATCACGGCCCCGCTGCTGTTCGATCCGTTCGATCCGCTGTCCCGGCCCGCGGCGGCGGTGATCGGCGAGCAACTGGCGGAGATCGGGCTGTTCACCGAGCCGCGCGAGCCGGACCCGCCGGGTGCCGGACCCACCCCGGGGATCGCGTTCCGGCGGGTGGCCGCGCAGCCGATCCCGCTCTACCTGCGCGCCGCGGCCCGGGGCGGCCGATCGATCCCCGGGCCGGAGACCGGCAACGACGGCGACGGCGAGACAGGGCCGGACGGCGAGCCGATCGGGCCGCCGCCCGCGCCTCGGCCGTCCGCGCCGCGGGAGGACGTCGCCCGGTTGCTGGCCGAGGCCGGTGCCACCCCGGACGAGACGGTCCGCGGGGACGCGCTGCGCCGCGCTCAGGTGCTGCTGCACGAGGGCGCGACGGTCTGGTCCGACGGTGCGGAGCACGCCGGGATCGCAGCCGACCTGGACGGGATGGAAGCGGCCCGGCCGGACACCGCGCGGTGGGCCCGGTTCGACCGGGCCCGGTTGGGGTGAGCCGGTGGGGCCTCGCAGCGCCCGGGGCCCCTCGACCCGCGTTCCGCGGAACGCCCACCGGCGCCGGTCCCGGGGGGGGGGGGGGGGGCCGCGCGGCGCCCCCCGCC
>NZ_JBFAON010000005.1:0-164700 GCF_040659795.1 Pseudonocardia sp. NPDC049635 | reverse complement strand
CCGCGGAACGCGCCGGGACCGGCGCCGGTGGGCGTTCCGCGGAACGCGCCGGCCACCCTGGACCGACCCGGTCCGCACCGGGTGGCCCCGGTGCTCACGGACCGGTCGCGTGCTCAGCCACCTGCCTGGGCCCGCAGCACCTCGGCGGCCTCCCTGGTGATCTCGGAGTGGCGCCGGCAGTGCTCGTGGTGGTCGGCGTGCGCGCCGCAGGCCGCCGAGCTGGCCTCGCAGGCGAGCATCGCGGCGTCCACCGCGGCCCGGACGACGGCCTCGTCCCCGTGCCGCCGTCCCAGCACCCGTGCGGCGGCCGAACACAGGTCCGCACAGTCCAGCGCGAGCAGGATCTCGCGTTCCATGCCACCGGCGGCGACCATCGCCGACGCGCACGCCGTGCTCGCCCGTTCGGCGTCGTGCAGTGTCTCGAGGACGGCAGGCGGGGTCGTGACGCCCGCTGCCTCCAGCACGTCATGGCTCATGTCCACTCCTTTCGACGGTGACCGTCACCACGGCCGAGCGTGGCAGACCCCGCACCATTGCGCCCGGCAACTCATCCGTACGGGGTGCCGGACCGGCGGATAGCCGTGCCGCGGCAGCCGGACAGCCTCCGTCGCGTCCGGTTCGTCCCGGCGCAAGTCGGGCCGTGCACCCGTCGGAGTGACGTGTGCGACGGGTTCGGCCACCGGCACGCCTGGGAACAGCGACGTTCACAGCGAGTCATGAAGAGGCCGCAATCCGGACCCCTAGGGGTATCGAATGGACTCCAACCCAAGATGTAGTGTCCGCAGCACTGGTGGTTCACCGGCCCGCTCGGGTCGGTGAGGCAAGAGGGAACCCGGTGCGATTCCGGGACTGCCCCGCAGCGGTGAACGGGAACGACCGCCGTCAACAAGCACTGGGAGCGATCCCGGGAAGCGACGGCCAGTAGGGACGAGCAGGACGCCCGTGAGTCCGAAGACCTGCCACCGGGGTGCACGCCGCCGGTGTGCACAGCTCCGGGGCCTCGCGGGAGGGCGCCAGGGCGCGGCGGGCCGGGTCCGTCGTCGCCTCCTCGCGCGGGCCACGGGCCGACGGCGACTCGCGAGGAGAGACCCGTGACCGCAAGCACCGCTCCCCCTGCATCGACGCACGACGCCGCTCCGCCCGGTCTGCGGGTGATCCGGCGTGACGGTACCGAGACGGAGTTCGACCCGAGCAAGATCTCGGTGGCGATGGCGAAGGCGTTCCTCGCCGTCGAGGGCCCGTCCACGGCCGCGTCGTCGCGGGTGCATCATCTCGTCGCCGAGCTGACCGAGCAGGTCGTCGGCGCGTTGCACCGGCACCCTGCCCCGGCCGTGCACGTCGAGCAGATCCAGGACCAGGTCGAGCTGGCTCTGATGCGCGGTGAGCACCACAAAATCGCCCGTGCGTACGTGCTCTACCGGGAACAGCAGGCGCAGGCCCGCAGCACCGGACCCGCCGCCCCACCGGCACCGACCGTGCATGTCGTCGGGCCGGACGGCAGCCGGGTCCCGCTCGACCGCGACCGCGTCGAGACCGTGCTCGCCGAGGCGTGCGACGGCATCGAGGACGTGTCGCAGGAGCCGGTACTCGCCGAGCTGGACCGCACCGTCTACGACGGCATCACCGCCGACGAGCTGTCCCAGGCGCTGGTGATGGCCGCCCGCACCCTCGTCGAGCAGGAGCCGAACTACTCGCTGGTGGCGTCGCGGCTGCTGCTCGACCGGCTGCGCGCCGAGGCCGTGTCGCACCTGTCCGGGACCCGGGAGACGCCCGACCAGGCCACGATGGCGCAGCGCTACGCCTCCTACACCAGGGACTACCTGCGCCGTGCGATCGACATCGGGCTCGTCGACCCGGAGCTCGCCACGTTCGACCTGGACCGGGTCACCGCGGCGATCCGGCCGGAGCGGGACACCGAGATCGGCTTCCTCGGCCTGCAGACCCTGTACGACCGCTACTTCCTGCACGAGCGCGGCGTCCGCTTCGAGCTGCCGCAGGCGTTCTTCCTGCGGGTCGCGATGGGCCTGGCGATCCGGGAGGTCGACCGTGAGGCGCGGGCCGTCGAGTTCTACGAGCTGCTGTCGAGCTTCGACTTCATGGCCTCCACGCCCACCCTGTTCAACTCGGGCACGACCAGGCCGCAGCTGTCGTCGTGCTTCCTGACCACCGTCGACGACGACCTGGACTCGATCTTCGGCGGTTACCGCAACAACGCGCTGCTCGCCAAGTACTCCGGTGGCCTGGGCAACGACTGGACGCCGGTGCGCGGGCTCGGCGCGCACATCCGCGGCACCAACGGTGTCTCGCAGGGTGTCGTGCCGTTCCTCAAGATCGCCGGTGACACCGCGGTCGCGGTCAACCAGGGCGGTAAGCGCAAGGGCGCCGCCTGCGCGTACCTGGAGACCTGGCACGTCGACGTCGAGGAGTTCCTCGACCTGCGCAAGAACACCGGTGACGACCGGCGGCGCACGCACGACATGAACACCGCGAACTGGGTGCCGGACGAGTTCCTGCGCCGGGTGCAGGCGGACGCGGAGTGGACCCTGTTCTCCCCGGACGAGGTCCCCGACCTGCACGACCTCTACGGCACCGCGTTCACGCAGCGGTACCGCGAGTACGAGGCGGCGGCCCGACGGGGTGAGATCCGGGTGTACCGGACCGTGCGCGCGGTCGACCTGTGGCGGCGGATGCTGACCATGCTGTTCGAGACCGGGCATCCGTGGATCACCTTCAAGGACCCGTGCAACCTGCGCAGCCCGCAGCAGCACTCAGGGGTGGTGCACTCGTCGAACCTGTGCACCGAGATCACGCTGAACACGAAGGCCGGCCCGGACGGTGAGGTCGCGGTCTGCAATCTCGGCTCGGTGAACCTGGCCGCGCACATCGTCGGGACGGGGAACGATGCCGCACTCGACACCGACAAGCTCCGCCGCACGGTGACCACGGCCGTCCGGATGCTGGACAACGTCGTGGACATCAACTTCTACACGATCCCGGAGGCCCGCCGGTCGAACCTGCGGCACCGCCCGATCGGCCTGGGGATGATGGGTTTCGCCGACGCGCTGTTCCTGCAGCGGATCGCGCCGGGCAGCGACGCCGCGGTCGAGTTCGCCGACCGCAGCGCGGAGGCGCTGAGCTATCACGCGATCTCGGCGTCGTCCGACCTGGTGACCGAGCGCGGGCGCTACGCCAGCTTCGAGGGCTCGCTGTGGAGCCGGGGCATCCTGCCGATCGACTCGCTGGAGCTGCTGGCCACGGCCCGCGAGGAGGGCGAGCTGGACGTCGACCGGTCGACCACCCTCGACTGGGACGGCCTGCGCTCGAAGGTCCGCAGCCAAGGCATGCGCAACTCCAACGTGCTGGCGATCGCCCCGACCGCGACGATCTCGAACATCTGCGGGGTCGCCCAGTCGATCGAGCCGATCCACCTGAACCTGTACGTGAAGTCCAACATGTCGGGCGAGTTCACCGTGGTGAACCCACACCTGGTCCGCGACCTCAAGGAGCGCGGCCTGTGGGACGAGGTGATGGTCGCCGACCTGAAGTACTTCGACGGGTCGCTGGCCGAGATCGACCGGGTGCCCGCCGATCTCAAGGAGCTGTACGCGACGGCGTTCGAGATCGAGCCGCGCTGGCTGATCGCGGCCGCGTCGCGCCGGCAGAAGTGGCTCGACCAGGCACAGTCGTTGAACCTCTATCTGGCCGGCCCCAGCGGCCGCAAGCTCGACGAGCTGTACCGGCTGGCCTGGCGCAGCGGTCTCAAGACCACCTACTACCTGCGGACCCGAGCCGCGACCGCGGTGGAGAAGTCCACCCTGAAGGGCACCGACGGACGGCTCACCGGCGTCCCGACCGGCACGGCCGACGGCCGGACTGCCACCGGACCGGCCGTCGGCGACCCGGTGCCCGGCAGCACACCCGCGGTCCCGCCGAACGGGACCGCGCCCGCCGTGCCGGTGAACGGCACGCCGCCGACCACCGACCCGGCCACCGACGGCATGGAGCTCGATCTCGACCCGGCCGTCGCCTGCTCGATCGACGACCCCGACTGCGAGGCCTGCCAGTGACTCCTTCGACCACCGCCGAGAACACCGTCCCGGCCCCCGACGCGACCGGACTCGGCGAGATCGAGCGCGGCGCCGCACCGGTCCACGCCGACGACAAGCGCATGATCAACGCCCGGACGGACGTCAACCAGCTGCTCCCGATGAAGTACCACTGGGCATGGGAGAAGTACCTGGCCGGCTGCGCCAACCACTGGATGCCGACCGAGGTCGCCATGCAGGCCGACATCGCACTGTGGCGCACGCCGGGCGGACTCACCGACGACGAGCGCCTGATGCTGACCCGCAACCTGGGCTTCTTCGCCACTGCGGAGTCGCTGGTCGCGAACAACATCGTGCTCGCCGTCTACCGACATCTCACCAACCCGGAGTGCCGCCAGTACCTGCTGCGCCAGTCGTTCGAGGAGGCCGTGCACACGCACACCTTCCAGTACGTCTGCGACTCGCTGGGCCTCGACGAGGGAGAGCTGTTCAACGCCTACCGCCAGGTCCCCTCGATCACCGACAAGGACACCTGGGCGCTGCACTACACCCAGGCGCTCTCCGACCCGAGCTTCCGGACCGGCACCCCGGAAGCCGACCGGGCCTTCCTGCGCGACCTGATCGCCTTCTACGTGGTGTTCGAGGGCATGTGGTTCTACACCGGGTTCGCCCAGATCCTGGCCCTCGGGCGGCGCAACAAGATGATCGGCATCGCCGAGCAGTACCAGTACATCCTGCGCGACGAGTCCATCCACCTGAACTTCGGCATCGACTGCATCAACCAGATCAAGATCGAGAACCCGCACCTGTGGACGCCGGAGTTCGTCGACGAGATCCGCGGCATGCTGCACGAGGCCTGCGAGCTGGAGGTCGCCTACGCCCGCGACACCATGCCGCGCGGGATGCTCGGCCTGACCGCCGAGTCCTGCGAGCAGTACCTGCGATTCATCACCGACCGCCGCGCCGAGCAGATCGGGATCGCGCCGCTGTTCGGGAAGGTCGAGAACCCGTTCCCGTGGATGAGTGAGGCGATGGACCTGCGGAAGGAGAAGAACTTCTTCGAGACCCGGGTGACCGAGTACCGCACCGGCGGCTCCCTGGAGTGGGACTGATCCTGCGCGGCCTGCAGCACCCACCGGTGCGCCGGCCCGACAGCAACCGGGCCGCGTGCAGCGCGACCGACCCGACGACGGCAGCCAGGGGCCCGCGTCGTCGCTCACCCGGCATAATTGAACATCTCGACAGTTGATCTAAGGTTCCCTCACAACTACGGAGGGTGTCCATGGCTCGGATCGGTTCGACCGTCGTTCTGCTTGTCACCGCACTGGCGGCGGTGTCCTGCGGCACGGCCGGGGACGCGACGACGGCACAGGAGTGTCGGACCGTCGCCCATGAGTTGGGTTCGGCGTGCGTGCCGCAGGACCCGCAGCGGATCGTCACTCTCGACTCGGTGACCGTGCTGCCCACGCTGTTGGAGCTCGAGGTCCCCGTGGCGGGTGCGCTGCGCGTGTACCCCTCCGGGGATCCCTTCCCGGACTACCTCGACGAGTCCGACACCGCCGGGATCGAACTGGTCGGCACCATGCAGGAGATCGACCTCGAGCAAGTGGCCGCGCTGCAACCGGACCTGATCATCGGGACGGCACCGATGCTCGAGCCGGTCCTGGCGCAGCTGGAGCAGATCGCGCCGACCGTGGGCGTCGGCTTCTCCTTCTACCATTCCGGGTGGGCCGATGACATCCGCCTGATCGGCGCCACCGTCGGTCGGGAATCCGAGGTGGAGGAGCAACTGGCCGGCCTCGCCGCAGAGGCGGACAAGACCAGAACGCAGGTGATGGCGGGCGGCGCGGAGCGCACCCTGAGCAGGGTCGACGTCTATCAGGGGGCGCCGCTCTACTATTCCTACGGTTGCACGTGGATCGGGGAGGTGCTGGCCTCGGCTGGTGTTCGGCAGCCCGACGGGCAGCGTTCGGAGTGCACGGACGGGGACATCCAGTCCGCACTCAACTCGATCTCCCTGGAGGAGGTCTCCGTGCTCGAGGCCGACGCGATCGTCGCTTACCAGCAGCAGGACTCCGACTCCGCGCTCGGGGCGAGCCCGCTCGCCGAGCTGGAGCGCTCGCCCCTGTGGCAGGACCTCGACGCCGTGCGCGGCGAGCGGGTGTTCGTGTTCGGCGACGCCTGGGGACTCGGGGCGTCGGTTCCTGCCGCCGAGCAGGTCCTCGCCGACCTGCGCACAGAGATCTTCACCGGCTGAGTTGCCGCGCCGAGCCCGGCACGCCACGAGCTGCAGAGTCTCTCCAGCGGGCTGTCCCGCTGGTAAGTGACGCCAGGACGCCGAAGAACTGTGCAGCCACGACAACCTCCGTATCGCGGCTCGCGGGGTGGCGGTGGTGCGGGATCGCCTGGCCGGACATCAGCAGCGGGGTCGGTCTGATGTCGAACGGGATCCCGCCGGTGGGGTGCCCGCCGGTCCGCTCGGACAGTGCACCGACCTCCACGAGCGGGGCGTCTGCAAGATCGGGATGGAGCAGGAGGGGCTCGACGGGGCCGTCGAGCAGGGTGAGCACGACGAGTTCGGTGGCGAAGGGGTCGTTGTGCAGCGGGCTCCCGTCCCCGTCGCGGTGGTAGTTGTAGACGACCCCGGTCGGTACGACCGTGGCCCCGGTCGTTTCGGTGATGTGGCGGGCCAGCGGCCCGGTCCAGTGCCAGGAGAGCAGGGCCGGTCCCGGGTCGGCGTAGCAGAAGCCCCCGAAACCGCTGGTCACAGAGCCACGTTCGATGGAGAAGCCGGGGGTGGTGGAGTGGCCGTCGACGGCGTCGGGCCGAAGGGAAAGAGCTTCTCGTCGCAGATCGGCGCGCGTCGGCTCGTCGATGACGTCGGTGAGTCTGGTGTGCACGTGCCCGAGCTCGGGGGCACTGTTGCGGGGCGAGGACGGAGGCGACGAGCCGGTCCCAGACGTTCCTGGCGATCGCACCGGCCGCGGCCGATCCTGCGACGTGCGGGTCCAGCACGTCCGCCGACGGCGACTGCCCGGCCAGCGCGACCCGCAACCGGCCACCGGTCCGGGGCGGGCCGGCGGCCGGTGACACCGGTTCCGTGGCGCTCGCGCACCCGCCCAGCGCGACCGCGCCGGCCAGACCGGCCGCACCGCGCAGCAGCGCCCGCCGCGTCAGCGTCGCCCGGCGGGCGGATCCGTCGATCTTCATGGAGACGATTGATACATGAACACCTGCTCAAGTATCCGGTGAAGCACGTCACCTGCGTGGCCTGGGCAACACCAGCGGGGTTCCGGTCAGCGGGTCGGACGTCACCAGCGCGTCCACCCCGAACACCGACGACACCAGCTCCTCGGTGACCACCTCGGACGGGGCGCCCTCGGCGACGATCCGACCGCCGGACATCGCGATCAGGTGGTGCGCGTAGCGGGCGGCCAGCTCCAGGTCGTGCAGCACCATCACCACGGTCCGGCCCTGTTCGTCGTTGACCGCGCGCAGCAGCTCCAGGACGTCGAGCTGGTGGGCGAGATCGAGGAACGTGGTCGGCTCGTCGAGCAGCATCGTCTCCGGGCCCTGGGCCAGCACCAGCGCGATCCACGCCCGCTGGCGCTGCCCGCCGGACAGCTCGGCCACCGGACGGTCCGCCAGATCGGTCAGCCCGGTCGCGGCCAGCGCGGCGGTGACGGCCTCCTCGTCGCCGGTGGACCACTGCCGGAACCAGCGCTGGTGCGGATGCCGCCCGCGCCCGACCAGATCGGCGACGGTGATGCCGTCCGGTGCGGTCGGCTGCTGCGGCAGCACGCCCACCCGGCGGGCGAGCTCGGTCGCCGGAAGCCGGGTCAGCTCGGTGCCGTCGAGCAGGACCCGGCCGGCCTGCGGGCGCATCAGGCCGGCGAGCCCACGCAGCAGGGTCGACTTGCCGCAGGCGTTCGGCCCGACGACCACGGTGATCGCCCCGTCCGGGATCTGCACGCTCTGCCCGTGGACCACCGGGTCCCCGGCCGTGTAGCCCAGGCTCAGGTCCTGGCAGGTCAGGGTCATCCGCTCGCTCCGATCCGGTTGCCGCGCACCAGCAGTGCGATGAGAACGGGTGCCCCGACGAGCGCCGTGAGCACCCCGACCGGGAGCTCGCGCGGCGCGAAGACGGTGCGGGCCAGGAGATCCGCGGTCACCACCGTCAGCGCACCGGTCCCGGCGCAGGCCAGCAGTCCGGGGCTGCGTTCGCGCAGCACCCGGCGGACGATCTGCGGCGCCACCAGCGCCACGAAACCGATCGGCCCGGCGGACGCGGTGGCCAGCGCGGACAGCCCGACCGCGCCGGTCAGCAGCACCCCCCGGGTCCGGTCCACCCGCGGGGACAGCGCCCGGGCCAGGTCGTCACCGAGCTCGAGGACCTGCAACCGCCGGGTCAACCCGAGCATCGGCGGCAGCAGCAGGCACATCCCGAGCGCAACCGGTACGACGTCCGGCCACGAGCGGCCGGAGAGGCTGCCGACCAGCCAGACCGCGGCCTGGTAGGCGGCGTTGACGTCGGCCCGGCTGAGCAGGAACGTCGCCGCCGCGCTGAGGATCGCCGCGACCCCGATGCCCACGAGCACCAGCCGGTAGCCGGAGAACCCGTTCCGGTAGGCGACCGCGTAGACCGTGACGGCGGCCACCGCGGCCCCGGCCAGCGCGCCGCCGGTCACCCAGGCCGCCGACGCGCCGAATCCGATGATCATCAGCACCGCACCGGCGGACGCGCCCGCGTTGATGCCGATGACGTCCGGGCTGACCAGCGGGTTGTGCGCAATGCGCTGCAGCACCCCACCCGCGACCCCGAACGCGGCGCCGACCAGCACCCCGGTCAGTGCGCGTGGGATGCGCCCGTTCACCACGACGTCGTAAGTGATCAGGGTGCCGTTCCCGGCGATCGTGTCGAGCACCGTCGTGAGCGGCATCGCGTACTCGCCCACCGTCGTCGCGCACAGCGCCACCAGGAGCGCGCCCAGCCAGGTGAGCGTGCCGAGCACCAGCCCGCGCATCCCGAACCGGACCGAGAGCGGACCGCGGCGGACGACAACGAACCCTGCCCCGCCCACCAGACCGTCGCGGCTTCCGGTCCGGTCGCGAGTCACGGTCCGGTCACGAGTCACAGCGTCGCCACCTTCCGTGTCCGAACCAGGTGGAGGAAGACCGGGCCGCCCAGCAACGCCGCCGTCACCCCGATCTGGACCTCCTCCGGCGCGATCACCACCCGGCCCGCGACGTCGGCGAACAGCACCACCGCCGCACACAGCAGCGCCGAGGTCGGCAGCACCCACCGGTGCGCCGTCCCGACCAGCAACCGGGCGGCGTGCGGTGCGACCAGACCGACGAAGGCGACCGGGCCCGCGACCGCCGTCGCCGTCCCGGCCAGGACGACGACGGCGACCAGGCCGGCCACCCGGGTCGCTCCCGGGCGGGCGCCCAGGCTGCGGGCGGTGTCGTCGCCGAGCGCGACCGCGTCGAGCCTGCGCACCAGCACCACCGCGAGCAGCACCCCGACCAGCGCGAACGGCACCGCCTGGCCGACCGTGAGGAGATCGGCCCGGGCGAGCGACCCGATGACCCAGTAGCGGTAGCGGGCGAACAGATCGCGGTCGAGCAGGACGAACGCCGAGGTCATCGCCATCACCAGGGCGGAGACGGCGGCCCCGGCGAGAGCGAGCTTCACCGGCGTCACCCCGTCCCGGCCGGTGCCACCGATCAGGTAGACCGCGGCGGCGGCCAGCGCGCCGCCGAGAAAGCCGAACCAGACGTAGCCGGTCAACGACCCCACCCCGGTGAGCGCGATGACGGCGATCATCGCGGCGGCGGCACCGGCGTTCACCCCCAGCGTGCCCGGCCCGGCCAGCGGATTGCGGGTGACCCCCTGGGCGAGGGCGCCGGCCAGCCCGAGGCAGACCCCGGCCAGCAGCCCGGCCGCCGTGCGCGGCAGCCGGACGTGCCGCACGACGATGTCGGACTGCGTCCCGCCGAAGTGCAGCAGGCCGTCGTACAGCTGCGTCCAGGCCAGCGGCCGGGCGCCCACCTTCATCGACACCATCGCGGCCGCCATGACGAGCAGCACCGCGGCCGGCAGCACCCACGGCGCGGCCGGCCGGGCCCGCGGGCCGGCCGGCCGGGTGGTCGCGGCCGTGCTCACTCCGGGTGGACCAGGTCCGCGACCCGCTCCGCGGCGTAGGGGGCGCGCAGGCTGGCCGCCCGGTCGGCGAAGAGGAAGGCGTGCACGGCACCGTCCCGGACGGCGGTACTGCCCGAGAGCGCCGGGTCGTTCATGATCTGGTCCACGTCGGCCTGCCCGTCCGCGACGACGGTCGCCGGGTCACAGCAGGTCGAGGTGAGGATGACGTCCGGGTCCCTGGCGATCAGCTCCTCGGTGGACACGGCCACGTGCCGGCGCTCGGTGAGATCGCCGAACACGTTCTCGGCGCCCGCCATCTCCAGGACGCGGCTCCCGAAGTCGATCCCGGAGGCGACCCGGTAGCTGCCGTCGTCGTCGTTGAGCAGGATCGCGACCCGCGGCGCCGGCAGCCCCTCGACCCGCTCCCGGACCGCGGCCACCCGCGCCTGTAGGTCGGCGACCAGCTCCTCGGCCCGGTCCGGCACGTCGAGCACCCGGCCGAGCGAACGGAGGTCGTCGTAGATCGTGTCCATCGACACCTGGGCGGGGTCGATGGCCTCGTCGGACAGCCCGTCCTCGGACGGGCAGAGCGGGGCGTTGATCCACGTCCGGACCCCCAGCTCGCCCAGCTCGGCGCGGGTGCTGACGGTCTCGCTGCCGGAGGAGGCGAAGGCGTTGTTGTAGCCGGAGAGGACGAAGTCGGGGTTCGTCTGCAGCAGCGCCTCCCGGCTCGGGAGGTCCGGGATGTAGGGGAGGTCCTCCTGGGCCTGCGCGAACTCGTCGAGGACCGGCGCGTCGAGGTACGCGGTGCCCACCAACCGGTCGCTCACGCCGAGGGCGTGCAGGGTCTCGATCGCCGGCTGGTAGAGGGCGTAGATCCGCTGCGGCGGCGCCGCGACCGTGACCTCGATCCCGCAGTTCACCTCCGTCACGACACCCGCGCCGCCGACGTCACCGTCCTGGGCGGCGGGCGGACCTCCGCAGGCCGCCAGCACCAGCGCGCCGACAGCGAGCAGGGTGACCGGCAGCATCCGGCGGGGAACGGACCGGACGGACATCGTGGCTCCACATCGTCGGGGTCATAGGAAACCTGACGACATGTTCATATGTCACATCGGTCGGGAGATCCACCGCACGACGGGATTCTGTCCGGAACGTCACCCCCGCCCGTCAGGACGGGAGCTCGGCCATCAGCTCGGTGGCGTCGGCGACGTCCTGCTCGGTCGGGGCGTCGTCCTGGGTCAGGTCCCGGCGCCAGTAACCGGTGAACGCGACGACCCGCTTGTCCAGGCCCCGCTCACCGACCAGGTGCCGGCGCACCGCCCGGACCGCGGAGGCCTCCCCCGCCACCCAGGCGAACACCTCGCCCTCGGGCAGGCTCACCGAGCGCACCGCCTCGAGCAGCGACGCCGGCCGGTGCACCCAGTGCACGGTCAGTTCGGCGGGGGAGGTGAGCGCCTGCTCCTCGGCGGCGTCCGCGACCTCGATCACCGCGACGGCCTGGACGTCGGCGGGCAGCTGCTCCAGGGTGGCGCCGATCGCCGGCAGCGCCGTCTCGTCGCCGACCAGCAACCGGACCGGCTGACCGGACGGTGTCCGGTACCCGGCGAGGGCCGGACCGAGCACTCCGACGACGTCGCCGATCGCGGCGGAGGCGGCCCACCGGCTCGCCGGGCCGGTCTCGCCGTGGTCGGCGCCGTCCGGCCCGTGCAGCACGAAGTCGATGACCATCCGGCCACGTTCACCGTCCAGCACGCGCGGCGTGTAGGTCCGCATCCACGGTCGCCGCTCCTCCGGGACGGCGAGGTAGCGGGAGTACCACCCGGCGACCCCGCTGCCGTCCTCCGGGGCGCCCGGGATCTCCGGGGTTCCGCCGTCGCGCGCGATGAACAGCTTCACCTGCTGGTCCGGCGCCAGCGATGCGGCGCCCTGCCAGTCGTCGGACTCCAGGGTGATCCGCCGCATCCGCGGGGTCAGGGGCTCCACCCCGGCCACCCGGCCGAGGACGTAAGGGGGCAACGGCTGTGTCATGAACTCTCCTCGGTACCGGGGGTGGTGGAGACCAGCCGCCAGCCGCGGGCACGGCGGCGGGACTCCCAGAAGTCGGCGTAGCGACCGCCGAGCTCCAGCAGTTCGGAGTGGGTGCCCTGCTCGGCGATGCCGCCGTCGCCGAGCACGACGATCCGGTCCGCGCCGACGACGGTCGGCAGCCGGTGCGCGATGACCAGCACGGTGGCGCGCCGGGTGAGCGCCCGCATCGACTCGGTGAAGAACCGCTCGTTCTCCGGGTCCAGGGCGGCGGTCGCCTCGTCGAGCAGGACGATGTCGGCATCCTTGAGCAGCGCCCTGGCGATCGACACCCGCTGCCGCTCCCCGCCGGACAGCGAGGTGCCGCCCTCGCCGACGCGGGTGGCCCAGCCCTCGGGCAGCCGCTGCACGATCTCGGTGACACCGGCCAGCCGTGCGGCCTCGGCCAGCTCGGCCGGGCTCGCCTCCGGACGGCCCAGGCGGACGTTGTCCTCCAGCGTCCCGTCGAACAGGTAGACGTCCTGGAAGACCAGCGCCAGCTGCGCCATCAGGTCCTCGGTGGTCTGGTCGCGCACGTCGGCGCCACCGACCCGCACGGTCCCGGCGTCGACGTCGGCGAAGCGGGCGATCAGCCGGGTGACGGTGGTCTTCCCGGACCCGGAGGCGCCGACCAGCGCGACCGTCGTGCGCGGCTCGACCCGCAGCGACACCTCGCGCAGCACCGGCGAGCCCGGTTCGTAGGCGAAGGTGACCCGGTCCAGCTCGATCGCACCGGGCTCGGGCCGCGCGACCGACCGGGCGGGCTCGGGCAGCGGCTCCTCGGACAGCACGGCGACCAGGCGGCGCAGGTCGTTGCGGGCGATCCGGACGACGCCCGCGTAGTCACCGGCCTCGGCCAGCGGTCCGGTGAACCGGGCCCCGAGCGCGACCAGGGCGATCATCCGGACCGGGTCGAGGGTGCCGCCGAGCGCCAGGTAGGTGCCGGTCAGGATGAGCACGCTGAACGTCACCTGCACGGCGAACGACCCCGCGACGATCCCGGCCGTGGCCAGCCACAGCGACCGGCGACCGGCGCGGCGCTGCCCCTCGATGGCGTCCTCCAGCGGGGCGTAGCCCCCGGCGGCGCGGCCGAACGCGCGCAGCACCCGCTGTGCCCTGGCGAACTCGACGACCCGGTCCCCGGCGACGACCGCGGCCGCGTCGTCCAGCTCGTCGCCGCGGCCCACCCAGCGCGCCGCGAAGCGGAACGCCGCCCACAGCAGCGGCACACAGAGCAGCGTCGCCACGGCGAGCCGCCAGTCGAACAGCAGCATCGCCAGCGCGATCGTCGCCGGGGTGGCGATGGCGACGATCAGCGGGGTCAGCAGGTGCGCGAACAGTCCGGCGACCATCATGGTCCCGCCGGTGACCAGCCGGGACAGCCGCCCGACCCGCTCGGTGGAGAACCAGCCCAGCGGCAGCGACGCGACGTGGTCGCCCAGCCGCTCGTGCATCGTCTCCAGCACCACCAGCGCGACGCCGAAGCCGCGCATGGCCTGCACGTGATAGGCGACGCAGGCCGCGGCCACGGCGACCAGCAGCACCCCCGTCCAGGTCCACGCCGCGGCGGTGTCGCCGACCAGCAGCGCCTCCAGGAAGGGCACCAGCAGCACCATCGCGACGCCCTGCAGCACGCCGAAGCCGGCCACCCAGGCGAGGTAGGTGACCATCCGGCGGCGGTGCTGCGGGCCGAGGATCAACAGCAGATCGGAGATCATCGGGCGTCCTCCCCGGTCCGGTGGGCGGCCCACATCGCGGCGTAGCGGCCGCCTGCGGCGACCAGCTCGTCGTGCCGTCCGGACTCGACGATCCGTCCACCGTCGACGACTGCGATCCGGTCGGCGCCGGTGATCGTCGAGAGCCGGTGCGCGATGACGATCACGGTGCGGCCGCGGGCGAGCTCGGACAGCGCGTCCTGGATCTCGGCCTCGGACTCCGGGTCGGTGAACGCGGTGGCCTCGTCGAGCACCAGGACCGGTGTGTCGGCGAGCAGCGCGCGGGCGATGGACACCCGCTGTGCCTCGCCGCCGGAGAGCAGCGCGTCCTCACCGACGACCGAGTCGTAACCGCGCGGCAGCGCGAGTATCCGTTCGTGGATCCGGGCGGCCCGGCAGGCGGCGTGCAGGTCCTCGTCGGAGGCGTCCGCGCGGCCGAGCCGGATGTTGTCGGCGACCGTGCCGTGCAGCAGCTGCACGTCCTGCAGGACGAACCCGACGTGCCGGTAGAGCACGGCCGGGTCGATCTCGCGGACGTCCACCCCGCCGATCCGGACCTGCCCGCCGGTCACGTCGTGGAACCGGGCGACCAGCGTCGCGAGGGTGCTCTTGCCGGATCCGGACGGGCCGACCAGCGCGGTGACCGTCCCCTCCGGACAGTCGAGGTCGATCCCGTGCAGCACCTCGGCCCCGTCGGAGTAGGCGAACCGGACGCCGTCCAGCTCGACCCGGTGCCCCCGCAGTTCGCGCGGGGTGTCCGGCACCGGGAGGGCCGGTGTCTGCAGCAGCTCGTGGATGCGCAGGGCGGCGGCCGCGGCGGTGCGCCGGTTCTGCGCGCCGAAGCCGAGCGCCATGATGGTCGTCGGGACGACCATCGAGATCAGGATCCCGGTCATCGCCTCGACCGGGGTGATCCAGCCTGCCTCGACGAACCAGACCGTGCCCGCGCAGGACAGCAGCAGCACGAACGGCGCCGAGATCGCCATCGTGGCGAACACCTCGATCCGCAGCATCGGCCGGACCCACTCGGAGTAGAACCGGCTGAAGTCGCGGGCCGCGTCGAGGTAGCCGCGATGCGCGCGCCGGGCCTGGCCGAAGGTCTTGACCACCGCGATGCCGGTCACGAACTCGACGACCGCCGAGCTGATCCGGGCGTTGCCGGCGTCCATCTGCTGGGCCTTCTCGACGTGACCGCGCATCATCCAGGCGTAGGCGGCCACGTAGAACGGGATCGGTGCCAGGGCGAGCAGCGCGAGCCGCCAGTCCAGCCAGGCCAGGTAGCCGAGCCCGGCGACCGGCAGCACCCAGGCCCCGACCCACTCGACCGGGTGGTGGGCGACGATCTGGTGCAGCTCGTGCACGTCGTCCTGGGCGGACTTGCGGACCACACCCGACGAGCGCTCGGAGAACCAGCCCAGCGGCACCCGGCCCAGGTGGGCGACCATCCGGCGGCGCAGGATCGCCTGCAGCCGCACGTCGGCGAAGTGGGTCAGGGCCAGCGCCACACCGGTGAGCAGCCCCCGGGCCCCGAGCCCGCCGACGATCAGCCAGACCGCGCCGAGCACGGCGCCGGAGTCGGGCGGGCCGGGCTCCAGGAGCGTGCCGGCCAGCCAGGCCAGCGCCACGAACGGCACCAGCCCGGCCGCCGCACCGACGGCGGACAGCACCTGGGCGAACCGGATCGTGCCGCGCACGGGGCGGAGCAGCTCGGCCAGCGCGGCCGCCTCGGCGCGGGCACGGACGCGTGGGTCCGGCGGTGCCTCGGCCGCCGGGACGGCCTGGGTCCGCTCGTCGGTGGTCGTGGTCACGGGGTCTCCAGGATCGGGCGCAGGGTCTCGAGCAGCGCCGGCACCGACGCCGGGTTGGGGGTGAGCAGCGCGAACGCGCCCACCGTGATCGCCCACCGTCGCAGCCGCACGGGCCCACCCCCTTAAATTAGGTGAACCTAGCTATCAGTGAATAGCGTTCGCAATCCCTCCTGACGTACGGTCCCCGGGTGTCGATCACACCGCGGCCCCGCCCCGGGAACCGGCCGGGCCCCAAGCCCCGTCTGACCCGGGAGGAGATCGTGGAGGCGGCCGTCGAGGTCGGCGTCGACCGGCTGTCGGTCGCGGCCGTCGCGGACCGGCTCGGTGTCGCGCCCGGGACCCTCTACCGCTACGTCGAGAGCCTCGACGAGATCGCCGCGTCGGCGGTCGAGCTGGTGTTCGCCCGCACCCCGCTGCCCTCGGCGGACCGGGGCTGGCGGCCGTTCCTGGAGGACGAGGCGGCACTCGCGTTCGACCTGTTGACGCGCTACTCGGGGCTGATCCAGGATCTCGGCGCCGACCTCGCGACGGTGTCCGGTGACCGGCTGCGGCAGATCGTCACGATCCTGTGCGAGGCGGGGTTCAGCCCGGCGACCGCGGTCCGGGTCGCCGACGCGGTGCTCGACACGGTCGCCGACGGCGCCACCCAGACCCGGTTCGTGCGGGGACCCGACCGCGGGCCCGGTGACCTGTCCGAGGCCGCGCTCGCCTACCTGGCGACCCTCGACGAACCGGTCCGCGGCGAGGTGCTCGCGATCATGCGGGACCCCCGCGGGCACGTCCTGGACAAGGTCGCCCTGGTGCTCGACGGCGTCGAGCACCGCCGGGCCGCCGGACGGGACGGTTACGCCGGCATCAGCTGAGCGGCCCTGCGGCGTTGCGGTCGCCGTCCGGGTCGAGCAGATCCGGCTCGGGTGCCGCTCGGCCCCGCCAGGCCTCCAGCACCGCCGGGTCGGCACCGGTGTGCGCGAGCACCCGCAGCGCCACGGCCTGCGCGGCGCGACCGGGCGGGTCCGCCGGACGCCCCCCGGGTGCCCGGCCGGCGGCGACCGCCCGGACCACCTGCGCGGTGATCTCGCGCTGGGCCGGATCCCCGAACCGGGCCAGCAGCCGATCGAAGGCGGCGAGCCGCCCCGGGTCGAACGGCCGGCGGCCACCGGTCAGGTCGGTCAGCGGGTGCGCCGGGTAGAGGTGCGCGCACGGCAGGTACCCGACCGGCACCGGGACGGTCGCGGCGTGCGTCCGCCCGGCCCGCAGGACGGCCGGCAGGAGATGGGTGTGCGGGCCGTCCGGCGACCGCCCGTCCGGGGGCGGGATCGCCGCGTACACCTCGACCCGGCCGACGGCGGTGACGAACACCCGGTGCGGCCCGGCCGCCACCAGCGCCGCGGTCAGGTCACCGTCCAGCGGCCGCCCCTCGGCGGCCCGCAGGACCTCCAGCAACCCCGGGTCACGGGTGCGCACGCAGGCGTCCACCGTGGGGGTGCCGAGGCCCAGGTCGACCAGCACCGCGTCCCGGTCCTCGGCGCGCAGTGCGCCGGCGTCCGGGCCGAGGACGGTGATCGTCGCCCGGCCGGACCGCCGGGCCGCGGCGACGGGCAGGCACAGCGCGACGGCGTGGTTCCAGTGGTCGTCCGGGCCGACCGGGGTGCGGTAGGCCAGCGGCCGGAGGCCGGGCAGCGGATCGACCCGGATCCCGCCACGGCCGGTGACGACGGCACCGGGCCCGGTCGTGACCGGCTCCCCCGGGAGCCGGACGAACTCCGCGATCGCACCCGGCGCGCCCATGCTCCAGCCCGCGTCCGGATCGTCCAGGTACCCGGTCAGCAACTCCCGGACGGCGTCCATGCCCCGACCTCCCGTCATCGGTGTGCCACCGCGCGCCGCCCGACCCGGCGCGGCCGGGAATCACGGCCGGCACGCGCGTCACCGGATCGACCCCGACCGTCCGACAGTGCCACACCGGGGGACCCCCGCGGCGCGCACCGCGACAGCCGGTCCGGTGCGACGCCGCGGGAGCGCACCGGCCTCAGCCGGTGATCTGCGCCCGGACCCGGCGGGCCGCCGCGACCAGGTTGGTCAGTGCCGCGACGGTCTCCGGCTCACCGCGGGTCTTCAGCCCGCAGTCCGGGTTCGCCCAGAGCCGGTCCGGGCCGATGTAGCGCAGCGCGGTGGTCAGCTGGGCGGCGAACTCGTCGGCGTCCGGCACCTCGGGCGAGTGCACGTCGTACACACCGGGACCCAGGCCGCGCGGGATGCCCGGACCCAGGTCGGCGAGCACCTCCATCCGGGACCGGGCCGCCTCGACGGTGGTGACGTCGGCGTCCAGGCCGTCGATCGCCCCGACCACCTCACCGAACTCCGAGTAGCACAGGTGGGTGTGGATCTGCGTGCTGTCCGCGACCCCGCCGACCGACATCCGGAACGCGTCGATCGCCCACTCCAGGTAACCGGCGCGGTCCCGCTCGCGCAGCGGCAGCAGCTCGCGCAGCGCCGGCTCGTCCACCTGGATGATCCGGATCCCGGCGGCCTCCAGGTCGAGCACCTCGTCCCGCAGCGCCAGCCCGACCTGCCGGGCAGTCTCCCCGAGCGGCTGGTCGTCCCGCACGAACGACCAGGCGAGGATCGTCACCGGTCCGGTCAGCATGCCCTTGACCGGTCTGTCCGAGAGCGACTGCGCGTAGGTGGCCCACTCGACGGTGATCGGGGCGGGCCGCGACACGTCCGAGTGCAGGATCGGCGGCCGCACGCACCGCGAGCCGTAGGACTGCACCCACCCGAACTCGGTGGTCGCGAACCCGTCCAGGTTCTCGGCGAAGTACTGGACCATGTCGTTGCGCTCGGGTTCGCCGTGCACGAGCACGTCCAGCCCGATGTCCTCCTGGAGCCGGACCACCCGGGCGACCTCCCGGCGCATCCGCCCGGTGTACTCGGCCTCGTCGATCCGCCCGGCCCGGTGGGCGGCGCGGTCCCGGCGGATCTCGGCGGTCTGCGGGAACGAGCCGATCGTGGTGGCCGGCACGTCCGGCAGACCCAGCGCCTCGCGCTGCACCTTCGCCCGCACGTCACCCGGGCCGCGCCGGTAGTGGTCGGAGCCCAGTGCCTCCAGTCGGGCCCGGACGCTCCCGTCGCGGCGGGCGGCCGCCGCGACCCGCTCCCGGGTCGCCTTCGCGGCGTCGAACTCCGCGGCCACGGCCGACCGGCCCTCGCGCAGCGCGCGGCCGAGCAGCACCACCTCGTCGACCTTCTGCCGGGCAAACGCCAGCTTGTCGACGACGTCGGCGGGCAGCGCCGTCTCCACCGACAGGTCGTAGGGCACGTGCAGCAGCGAGCAGGAGGTCGAGATCTCCACCCGGCCCGCGACGCCGGCCAGCCGCGCCGCGGTCACCAGTGCGGCGTCCAGGTCGGTGCGCCACACGTTGCGGCCGTCGACGACACCGGCCAGCACCAGCTTCCCGCCGATCCCCCCGACATCGTCGATCCCGTCCAGGTCGGACGCGCCGGCGACCAGGTCGAGGGCCAGTCCCTCGACCGCCGTGGAGGCGAGCACCGGCAGCGCCGGGCCGAGCTCACCGAAGTAGGAAGCGACCAGGATCTTCGGCCGCCGTGGCGCGGCCGCGAGCCGGTCGTAGGCCTTGCGCAGCGCCGCGACCTCCTCCGCGGTGCGGTCGGCGGCGAAGGCCGGCTCGTCGAGCTGGACCCACTCGGCACCCGCGTCGGCCAGCTCGGCCAGCAGGTCCCGGTAGACCTCCACCAGCGGGCCGAGCAGGTCCAGCGGCCGGAACCCCCCGGGTGCACCCTCGGCGGGCTTGGACAGCAGCAGGAACGTCACCGGGCCGACCAGCACCGGACGGGTGACGACACCGGAGCGCAGTGCCTCCCGGAACTCCTCCGACGCCTTGCGCGATCCCGGCGCGAGCCGGGTTCCCGGGCCGACCTCCGGGACGAGGTAGTGGTAGTTCGTGTCGAACCACTTGGTCATCTCGCACGCCGGAGCACCGGAGCGGCCGCGAGCCATCGCGAACATCCGCTCCAGCGGGTCGGCGACGCCGGCGAAACGCTCCGGGACGGCGCCGACGGCCAGCGCGGTGTCCAGGACGTGGTCGTAGAACGAGAACGTGTTGCCGGGGACCCGGCCCAGTCCCGCGTCGCGCAGCGTGGTCCAGGTGTCGCGGCGCAGCCCGGCCGCCACCTCGTGCAGCGCCGAGGCGTCGGACCGGCCGGCCCAGAACGCCTCGGTCGCGCGCTTCAGCTCCCGGTCCGGCCCGATCCTGGGGTAGCCCAGGACGGTACTGCCGGTACTGGACACGGACCTCGTCATCTCACAGCCCTCTCTCCTCGCGAGTGCGGTGGAGGACCCGTCACCGCCGGGGAGGGCACGACGGCACGTTCCGGGGCATGTCCACACCGGACGCCCGGTGGCGCCGGCGGGCACGGTGCGCACCCGGTCGTCCGCTGGGCCCTCCCGCGAGGCCACGGATCCGCGCACGCCGGTCGGCGCACGCACCGGCGGCAGGTATTCGGACTCGTGGGCGTCGCGCTCTCCCCTACCGGCCGTCGCTTCCCGGGATCGCTCCCAGTGCTCGTGACGGCTTTCGTTCCCACTCACCGCTGCGGGGCAGTCCCGGACTCGCACCGGGTTCCCTGTTGACCCGTGACGCTCCCGCTGGAGGCGTCACGAACCGTCGGCGGACCGACCATAACCCACCGGGAACGGTTCCCGGACTATTGCCTTTTACTCACAGTTGCCATAGTTTGGCGACACGCTCGCCCTGCTCGGGCCTTGAGCGTCCTAGCCCTGCCCCCTCCGTTCAGAGGGGTTTCCTGCCTGGTCTGCCGACCGGTAATCCCGGTCATCCCTGTGCGCGCGCCCACAGCGCTCCTAACGTGCGGCTCGACCCACCCGCCTGCCTCAGAAAGGGCTGACATGCAGGTAGACGAGCTGCTCAAGCCGTTCCCCATCAAGGAGTTCCACCCGTTCCCCCGAGCGCTGATGGGTCCCGGCTCGCACGAGCTGATCGGTCCGGAGGCCCTGAAGATGGGCTTCAAGAAGACCCTGGTCATGACGTCCGGCCTGCGCGGGACCGACATCGTCCACAAGATCGTCGAGTCGATGAAGTACCACGGGCTCGAGGTCGTCGTGTACGACCAGGTCGAGTCGAACCCCAAGGACTACAACGTCATGGACGCGGTGGGCCTCTACCAGCAGAACAAGTGCGACTCGTTCGTCTCCATCGGTGGCGGCTCCTCGCACGACGCCTGCAAGGGCGCACGGGTCTCGGTCGCCCACGACGGCCGCAACGTCAACGAGTTCGAAGGCTTCAACAAGTCCGAGAACCCGGCGAACCCGCCGCACATCGCGGTCTCCACGACGGCCGGCACCGGCTCCGAGACGTCCTGGGCCTACGTGATCACCGACACCACCACGGACCCGGACAACCCGCACAAGTACGTGGCGTTCGACGACGCCTCGGTCACCTCGCTGGCCATCGACGACCCGGTCCTCTACTACGACTGCCCGATCGACTACACCGCCCAGTGCGGTTTCGACGTGCTCGCCCACGCCTCCGAGCCCTACGTGTCGCGGCTGAACTTCCAGCCCTCGCTGGGCAACGCGCTGCACGCGGTCAAGCTGACCGCGCAGAACCTGCGCGCCGCCGTGTGGAACGGCCAGGACCTCGCCGGCCGTGAGGGCATGATGTACGCGCAGTACATCGCCGCCCAGGCGTTCAACTCCGGCGGGCTCGGGATCATCCACTCCATCTCGCACGCGGTGTCGGCGTTCTACGACACCCACCACGGCCTGAACAACGCCATCGCGCTGCCCCGGGTGTGGGCGTTCAACATGCCGGTCGCCTACGAGCGGTTCGCCGACATCGCGGAGGCGATGGGCGTCGACACGCGCGGCATGACCAAGCCGCAGGCCGCCGACGCCGCGCTCGCCGCGGCCATCCGGCTGCTGCGCGACGTGGGCATCCCGGAGCGCTTCGCCGACGTCAAGCAGGACACCTACTCCAAGAACCGCCTCGGTGTCGGCCCGACGAAGTTCTACGAGAACGCGCCGACCATCATCGGTGACGCCGCGGACGTCGACCGCATCACCAACCACGTCCTGGGTGACGCCTGCACCCCGGGCAACCCGAAAGAGTGCACCTTCGAGACGGTCCGCCCGGTCGTCGAGCACTCCGTGAACGGCGACCTGGACGACCTGCTCACCTGATCGTCCGTTCCGCCCGTCCCGTTCGCGCCAGCGGGCCCACTCCGTGCGAGGTCGTACTCGCCACGGGTGGGCCCGTCGGCTGCGCGGCCCGCCGCACCCGGCACCGGTGCGGCCCCTCGAAGGAGAGCCCCAGCGTGACCCCCGTTCCCGGCTCCGCCGGCGTTGAGAGCCCCACGCCGACCACGGCACCGTTCGAGTCCGTCGACCACGTCGTGGAGACCCTGCGCGAGCAGGGTTACATCGCCGACACCCGGCTCGCGACCACGGTCTTCCTGCTCACCCGGCTGGACAAGCCGCTGTTGCTGGAGGGCCCCGCCGGCGTCGGCAAGACCGAGCTGGCGAAGATGCTCGCGCTCGCCACCGGACGACGCCTGCTGCGCCTGCAGTGCTACGAGGGCCAGGACGAGACCAAGGCCCTCTACGAGTGGGACTACGGCAAGCAGCTCATGTACACCCAGATCCTGCGCGAGAAGATCGGGCAGGTCGTCGAGGACGCCCCGGATCTCGCCTCGGCCGTCGACCGGATCGGGTCGCAGGAGAGCGTCTTCTTCTCCGAGCGGTTCCTGGCGCCGCGCCCGCTGCTCGAGGCCATCCGCTCGGAACAGCCCTGCGTGCTGCTGATCGACGAGGTCGACCGAGCCGACGAGGCCCTCGAGGCGGTGCTGCTGGAGACCCTGGGCGAGTACCAGATCTCGGTGCCCGAGGTCGGGACGTTCGTCGCCAAGCACCGTCCCTACGTCCTGCTGACCTCGAACAACACCCGGGACCTCGCGGCCGCGCTGAAGCGCCGCTGCCTGCACCTGTTCCTCGACTACCCCTCGGCGCAGCGGGAGCTGGAGATCGTGCGGTCGAAGAAGACCGGGCTCGCCGACCAGCTGGCCGAGGAGCTCGTGGGGGTGGTGCGCGGGCTGCGCGAGCTGGAGCTGCGCAAGGCTCCCTCGATCTCGGAGACGATCGACTGGGCGCGCACCCTCGCCGTCCTGGGGGTCGAGGAGCTCAGCCCGCAGGTCCTGTCGGACACCGTCTCGGTCGTCGTGAAGTACGACAAGGACGTCCGCAAGGCGCTCGACGCGATCCCGCACCTGGTCGACCCGAACACCGTGGTCGAGGAGCACGGGCACGGGCACGGTCATGGGCACGGGCACGGGCACGGCCACGGACACGGGCACGAGGCGGACCACTCGCACGACACCGACCGGCCGCGCGGCACCGGTGGCCCCGGCGGACCGGACGACGGCGACGTCGACGGTCGTGCGCTCCGCGCCGCCAAGGACCGGCCCGGCAGGCACGCCGACGGTTACGGCAACAAGGCCGCTGCCGGGCGGGCCGCACCGCCGCTGCGGAGCGTGACCCCCGGCCAGGGGGCCCGGTCGTTCGGCGCCCGCAAGCGTCCGCTCTGAGGGCCGCGACGTGGAAGCGAGCATCCACCGCTTCGTCCGGCTCCTGCGGATCCGGGCGGTGCGCATCTCGGTGTCCGAGGCCCTGGACGCGATGGCCTGCGCCGCCCAGCCCGGGGTGCTGTCCGACCGGACCGTGCTGAAGGAGGCGCTGCGGGTCGCGCTGGTCAAGGACCGCCGCGACGAGGCCACCTTCGACGAGGTCTTCGACCTGTTCTTCTCCCTGGTCAAGGTGGGTGAGCAGGACACCGGTCACGGGCACGGCCATGGCCACGGCGACATGACCGACGACGCACCGCTGGACAGCTTCACGCTCTCCGAGGAGCCGTCGGAGACCCCGCAGGAGGGCCACGACCACGGCGCCCCGGCCGACATCCGGGACTACTTCGACCCGGAGGACCTGGCCGAGCAGTACAACCTGCACCAGGAGGCCAACAAGATCGACATGGCGTCGATGACCGACGAGATCGTGCTGTCCAAGGAGCAGGCCGGCGACATCACCGACGGGCAGCGGGTGCAGATCGAGACCGACCGGTTCTCCGGCGGTGGCCTGCCGGGCGACATCTCGCAGGCCCAGGGGACCAAGGTCGACGCCGATCTCTCGGTCGCCCAGCAGGACGCGCTGCTGGGCTGGCTGAGCTCCGAGGAGGATCGGCTCTCCGCGGAGGAGGCCGGCACGGAGGACGATGCCGCGGCGCTGCGGCGCAGGCTCGCCGGGGTGCTGGAGAACCTGCCCGAGCTGCTCAAGGCGCACCTGGAGAAGCTGCTGGAGATCGAGCAGCGGATCGTCGAGGGGCACGACGACACCGAACGCGCCGCCGAGGTCGACCGGGCCTCCGAGCGCGAGCGCATGCAGCTGGAGGACTCGCTGCGCCGGCTCGCCAAGTCCCTGCACGGCGCGCTCACCCACCGGCGCCGGGTGTCGCCGCGCGGCCGGATCGACTCGGCCAGGACGATGCGCCGCAACATGCGCTACGACGGGGTGCCGTTCGCCCCGGTCACGGTGGCCCGGCAGGAGGACAAACCGCGACTGGTGGTGCTGGCCGACGTCTCGCTGTCGGTCCGGGCCACCGCACGGTTCACCCTGCACCTGGTGCACGGCCTGCAGGACCTGTTCGGTCAGGTGCGCTCGTTCGCGTTCGTGGCCGACCTGGTCGAGGTCACCGACCTGTTCGCCGACCACCCGGTCGAGCACGCCCTCGGGTTGATCTTCGGCGGTGACCAGCTCGACGTCGACGCGAACTCGGACTACGGGCTCGCCTTCGGGCAGTTCCTGGAGGACCACGGGTCGGCAGTCACCCGGCGGACCACGGTGCTGGTGCTCGGCGACGGGCGGGGCAACGGCAACGACCCGAACACCGAGGCGTTCGTCGAGATCACCCGCCGCGCCCGGGAGACGATCTGGCTCACCCCCGAGCCGCGCTACTCGTGGGGGCTGGGCCGGTGCGACCTGCCTGTCTACGCCGAGTTCTGCGACCGGGTCCGGGTGGTCCGGGACCTGGCCGGGCTGGAGACGACGACCAACGAGATGGCCGGTGAGCTCATCGGTCGCTGAGCACGTCCCCACCGGGCCGAGGCTAGGCCGTTCGACCGAATCGTCATCACGTTCCGTTCCCGCGGAGGTACAGTCGGTCGCATCCCTCGTGAAGGAGAGTCCGGCGATGCGTGACCGTGGGCTCGTGGTCCGCCTGCTCGCGCGGATGTGCACCGCGATGTGGGGTTACATGCCGGGGGTGATCCCGGCGATGGTGGCCACCATGGGCGACGGGCCCGCGCTGCGCTGGTTCGCGCTCAACTTCCCACGTTTCCTCGTGACGCTGCGGGTGCTCGGGCCGGTCCGGACCCATCTGGCCGGGCTCACCATCTCCCTCGCCAACGGTTGCGTCTACTGCGCCTACGGCCGGGCGCACGCCCTCGAACTGATCTGGCTGCGCGACCACGGACGGCTGTTCCCGCTGGACGCGCGCACTCTGGAGAGCTGGAACGGCCTGACCCGGCACGAGATCGCCGTCCGGCTCCGCGCGGTGCTGGAGGAGGCGGGGCTGCACGCCGAGGTGATCTGGGTCGACCGCACCCTCGCCCTGGTCGAGGGTCTCCCGCCGATCGACGCGACCGAACGCCGGATCGCGCACCTGTGCCGGATGGTCGGCACCATGAACGCGATCGCGGTCACCGCGGGCACCGTTCCCGACGGCGCGCACGACCCGGTCAACAAGGACACCGCGCTGAAGGCCCGGCTCGTCGCCGCCCAGGGCGCCGGGGCCTGAGCCCGCTCGCCCCGGCGGTCGGCGCGGTCGCGCCCGCGGTCCGGGAGGTGCTCGCGCACGCGATACCGCTCACCTCGTGAGCGGATTCCGGATACCGGAGGTCGCCCGCACCCGACCCGCCCGGCACTGGACACCACTGCTCTCCGAGATCGCTCACCGGATGAGCGGTTCAGTCCGGGAGACGGTGCCCGGCCCGGACCTGCCGCGGCTCGCGGCCGGACCGGATGCGGCGGTGGATGCCGCGCTCAGCCGGTCGCGGGGGCGCCGAGCAGCCTGCGGGCGGCGGTGTCCAGGGCGTAACCGAGCGCCCCGATCACCAGGATCACCGCCATCACCTTGTCGTAGGCCAGCTGGTCGCGAGAGTTGAGGATCTCGTAACCCAGCCCCGAGGTGACGCCGAGCATCTCCGCGGGCACCAGCACCACCCAGCCGATCCCCAGGGCAAGCCGGACACCGGTGAGCAGGTGCGGGCGCACGGTCGGCAGCACGATCGTCGACAGCGTCTCCCACCGGCTCGCGCCGAGCGATCGGGCGACCAGGGTCAGCTTCGGGTCCACGGCCCGCACCCCGGCGACCGCTGGCAGCACGCGGTGCGCGGGCTCGCCGACGACCCGCTCGGCCGGATCCGCACCGCGTTCGAGCTCGCCGCGTCCGCGGCGCGCCGGCGCGGGTACCGCGGCTGTCCCCACCTGAACGCGGCGACCGAGTTCCCCGGCCCGGAGTCCCCGGTCGCCGCGGTCGTCGCGGAGCACCGGGCCCGGCAGCGCGCCGCGTTCCGCGACGCGCTGGTGCAGCTGGGGCACCCCGACCCGGACGAGACCGCCGCCCGGATCCAGCTCGTCTACGACGGCGGGCTCGCCGGGTCGAAGGCCGAACGCAGCGCCGAACCGATCACCCGGGCCGCCGCACTCGCCGTGGCCCTGGCGGTGCCGTCGGGCACCTCACCGGAGCAGGCACCGGCCCGCCCGCCGGCCCGCCCACCGGCACTGCCGCCGGACGTGTCCCGGGCGCCACAGCCGCCCCCGGACCGAGCCGGCCGGTCCTGAACCGCCCGGCCGTCCGGAGGGGGAGGGCCCGTGTGGTCGGACGTGGTGCACCGCGCACCGGCGACCTAGCGTCGGTGCTCCGTACCGCCGAGGGAGCATCGATGATCGACACCGACCGGCTCAGCAACGACCTCGCGGGCTGGCTGGAACGCACGCTCGTCCGGCCGGGGCTGCTTCCCGCCGACCGGTTCGAGGAGGCGTTCGTGGCCTGTGTCGCGAGCGCCGCGAAGGACCCCGATTCCCCGGACGACGCCTGGCTCGCCTTCTACCGCAACACCCTGGACGCGCTGGCCGGCGAGCCGGAGCCGGGCGGGACGAACGCCGAGATGGCCCCGGTGCACGCCCGCGCCCGCTCGCTCGTCCTCGGCGGCGACGTCCTGGAGCTGGGCTGCTGTTTCGGCTTCCTGTCCCTGCAGCTGGCCCGCGACGGGCACCGGGTCACCGCGACCGACCTGACCGGCGGGGCGGTCGACCTGCTCACGAGGATGGCACCGCAGCTGGGTGCGGACGTCGAGACGCACGTCGCCGACGCGCGCGCCGTCGCCCTGCCGGACGGCTGCGCCGACACGGTGTTCGCGGTGCACCTCATCGAGCACCTGCCCGAGGCCGAGGGCGACGAGGTGGTCGCCGAGATGCTGCGCCTGGCCCGGCGGCGGGTCGTCGTCGCCGTCCCGTTCGAGGACGCGCCGAACCCGACATGGGGACACGTGCGGACGTTCGACCCGGCCGTCCTGCACCGGATCGGCGCGAGCACCGGTCTCCCGTTCGAGGTGTCGGAGCACCACGGCGGCTGGCTGGTCATCGACCACCGACCGGCTCCGGGCGGGGACGGCCCCGGTCGACCAGCGCGTGCGTGAGCAGCTCCAGCGGGCCACGGTCGTAGCGGCGCAACCACCGGCCCATCGCCGCGACCGACAGCACGACCACCCCGGCCCAGATCCCGACGACGCCCGCCGTGCGTAGCGGGGGCGGCACCGTCGCCAGAGCCGCGGCCAGCCCGAGGCCCCAGGGGTGGAAGAGCACCGACGCGACGACGTTCTGGCCGACGTAGCAGCTCATCGCGGTCCGACCGACCGTGGTGAGCCCGCGCCGCACCCGACCCGCCGGGCCGCGCATCCCCAGCAGCACCGCCGGGACCAGGCCGAGCAGGCCCGCCGCCACCAGCGGTGCCGCCAGGTACCGCTCGACACCGATCCAGGCCGGCCCGGCCAGCACCGCCGCGACGTCGGCGACGACGCCCACCGCACCGACCGCCATCAACCGGGTCCGGACCCGGGCCCCACCCCGGTGCGCCTCGAACACCCCGGCCCGCAGGAGGGCCGATCCGACGAGGAACAGCACGATCGCCGACGGCACGACCAGCACCAGCTCGACCCGGTAGAGCAGCGGCTCGGTCAGCCGCAACCACACCTGCCCGGTCCAGGTCGACGGGTACGCCGGCGCCGGGACGGAACCGCCGTCGTCGGAGCTCAGCGCCACGGTCAGCGCACCCACGACGAGCAGCACGAACCCGCCCGCCAGCAGCCCGGCCGTCACCCGTACCGCCGATGACCGCCCGACCAGCCAGGCCACCAGCACCGACGCGATCGCGTACCCCATGAGCACGTCGAACTCGAACACCAGCAGGTAGTGCAGCAGACCCTCGACGAACAGGATCCCGGCGCGCAGCAGGTACCGGCCGGGCCAGCGGATGCCGCGTCGTACCGCGGAGCGGTACTGCAGCTCCATCCCGATCCCGAACAGCAGGGTGAGCAGTGCGAGGAACTTGCCGTTGACGACGGCGAGCAACACCCGGTCCAGCCACCAGCCGACGTCGAACCCGCCCAGGACGGCGGCAGGTCCTGCCGGGTCGGCGAACACCCACACATTGACGGCGAACGTCCCGGCGATCGCGAGGCCACGCAGCACGTCCGGCGCGGCCAGCCTGCCCTCAGACACGCTCGGGCCTCCGCTCATCCGAACCCGGCAGCTCGTCCGAACCCGGGAGCACCGTGGCCCACAGCGGGCCCGCCACGAACCAGATGCCGGCGACCACCGAGATCCGGGCCAGCCACGCCCACATCGGGTCGTCGTTCCACTGCGCGGGCGCGGGCAACGACCCGCCGCCGACGAGAGTCAGCAGGCACAGCACCGCGGCGGCGATCCCCCAGGCCAGCACGACCTTGCCGAACTCGCCCCACTCGTGGCGCATCCGGGCGGTGCCGCCGCGCGGTGGCCGCGGCGGCCGGGGCCCGTCCGCGAACCGGTACGCGAACCGGGCGTCGGCCCAGCGCACCAGCGAGTGTCCGAAGGCGACGGTGACACCGAGATAGACCGCGGCCAGGCCGTGCACCGGGGACGGCTCCCCGCCCGCGGCGATGTCCGCCACCGACGCGACGATCAGGACGACGTCCATCAGCGGCACCCCGAGCAGCAGCGCCGCGCCGAGTCGCGGTGCCCGCAGCAGGTACCGGACGGCCAGGCCGGCCACCAGGAACGCCCAGAACGCGATCTCGGCGGCGCCGATCAGCCACAACAGCGGGTCGGCGAGCAATGATTCCCCCATGCCGGACGACGGTGCCCGTCCGCGGCCGCCCCGTCGTCCGCCTGACGACCGATCCGGACCTACCACCTTCGACGGACGGCCACGCGCCCGCGGACGTGCTGGGATGGCGGGGTGCCCCGCAGCTCCGAGCTCCCGTTGCCGGTCCGGGACGCCGGTGTCGCCGCAGGCTGGTTCACCTTCGGGGTGCTGCTCATGTGGCTGTTGCCGGAGATGCGCATCGCCTTCTCCGGCGGTGAACCCGGCCCGGCCCCGTCCGCGGTGCTGGTGCTCGCCGTCGCCTGCACCGGCTCCGTGCTCCGCCGGACCCGGGCCCCGGTCGGGCTCGCGATCGCCACCGTGGCGCTGGTCGGTGGCGCCCTGTGGGAGGGACGTACCGAGATCGGGGTCCTGCTGGTGTTCAGCGACCTGCTCTACTGCGCGGTCCGGCACCCGCCGCGGCGGACCGCGCGGGCCGTCGCGATCACCGCCGGTGTCGTGGTCGTGTTGCTGGCCGCCGTCACCCTGGTGTTCCAGGGCGGCCGGCTCGCCGTCCTCCACCTGTTCAACCTGGTGCTGCTCGTGGGCGTCCCGACGGTGTGGGGCCTGGAGGTCCGCCGGCACGAGGACCTCGCCGCCGCCGAGCGGGCCCGCGCCGAGGAGGCCGCCCGCGCGGTCGCCAGGGAACGCGACGCGGCGGTCGCCGCGGAACGGGCGCGGATGGCCCGCGACCTGCACGACGTCGTCGCCGGGCGGTTGTCGGCGATCGCGCTGCACTCCGAGGCCGCGCTGCAGCCCGGTGCGGACCCGGAGCTGGTGCGGCGGGCCCTCGCCACGGTGCGTGAGTCCGGGGTGGCCGCGCTCGGGGAGATGCGCACGATGATCGGGCTGCTCCGGGACACCGGGCCGCACGACCCGCCGACGGCACCGGCCCGGCTGACGGAGCTGGCCGGGCTCCTGGCGGAGGCGCGGGCCGGCGGGCTGTCCGTCCGGTGCGACGACGAGCGCCCGCCCGGCACCGAGCTCGGGGCACCGGTGGAGCTGGCCGGTTTCCGGATCGTGCAGGAGTCGCTGACCAACGCGGCGAAGCACGCACCCGGCGCCCCGGTGGCGGTGCGGCTGGGGATCGACGACGACGCGCTGGCCATCGAGATCCGCAACGGGCGGGGCGGGAGCCCCACGCCCGCGGGCCCAGCCCTGCACGGCGGCACCGGGCTGGCGGGTCTGGACGAACGCGCCCGTGCGGTCGGTGGCACGCTGAGCGCGGGCCCGGACGGCGAGGGATGGCTGGTCCGGGCCACGCTGCCGATCGACCCCCCGGGAGGTCCCCGATGAGCATCCGGGTGGTGGTCGCCGACGACCAGGAGGCGATCCGCACCGGCCTGTGCATGATCCTGGGATCGGCCTCCGACATCGAGGTCGTCGCCGAGGCCGCCGACGGGCTCACCGCGGTCCGCACCGCGCAGGAGCACCGGCCCGACGTCGTGCTGATGGACATCCGGATGCCCGGGATCGACGGCATCGAGGCGACCCGCCGGATCCTCGCGGCCGGCTCGTCCCAGGTGCTGGTGCTGACCACGTTCGACCTGGACGAGCTGGTGGACGGTGCGCTCGCCGCGGGTGCGGCCGGGTTCCTGCTGAAGTCGGTCGACGCGGCGGGGCTGATCAACGGGGTGCGCGCGGTCGCCAGGGGCGACGGCGTGCTCGCACCGGAGGTGACCCGCCGGGTGATCGGTCGCTATGCGGGTGCCCCCCGGCCCGCCGCGGTGCCCGGGCTGGAACTGCTCACCCGCCGGGAGACCGACGTCCTCGCCGGGCTCGGCCGCGGGCTGTCCAACGCGGAGCTGGCCGAGGAGCTGGTCATCTCGGAGGGGACGACGAAGACCCACGTCTCCCGGGTGCTGGCGAAGCTGGGCCTGCGCTCGCGCACCCAGGCGGCGATCGCCGCCCAGGAGGCGGGGCTGGTCTGAGTGCGGCCGGGCCGCGTTCCGCGGAACGCGGCGGCGCCCCGCCCGCCGGTCAGGTCGCGTTCCGCGGAACCGTTCGCCGGGTCGGGGCGCGTTCCGCGGAACGCGCCCCGGCCCCGGCCGTGGGTCAGCGTTGCCCGTGTGCGGTCTCCAGCGCCCGCCGGGTGAGCACCTGCACCAGGTGCGTCCGGTAGGCCGGCGTGCCGTGCGTGTCGGTGGGCGGCTCGGTCCCCTCGGCGGCCAGCGCGGCCGCCTCGGCGATCGACGCACCACCGGCGAGGGCCTGCTCGGTCGCGGTGGCCCGCAGCGGCGTCGACCCCATGTTGACCAGGCCGATCCGGTCGTCGGACACGGCGACGGCGACGATCGCCCAGTCGTTGCTGCGCCGGGTGAACTTCTCGTAGGCCCAGCCGGAGTCGCCGCAGCGCGGGAACCGGACCTCGACGATCAGCTCGTCCGGCTCGCGGACGGTCGAGAACACCCCGGTGTAGAACTCGCCGATCGGCACGTTCCGTTTCCCGCGCGGCCCCCGCAGGACGACCGTGGCGTCCAGCGCGAGCGCCGCCGCCGGCAGATCGGCCGCCGGGTCGGCGTGCGCGAGGGTCCCGCCGAGGGTGCCGCGGGCCCGGATCTGCGGGTCCCCGACGGTGCGGGCGACCGCGGGCAGCAGTGGGACCTCCGCGGCGAGCAGCTCGGAGTCCACCACCTCCCGGTGCTTGGTCCCGGCACCGACGGCGACCTCACCGGCGGCCTCGTCCAGCGTGATGTAGGACAGCTCGGACAGCCTGCCGATGTCGATCAGGAACTCGGGCGCACCGAGGCGCACCTTCATCACCGGGATCAGCGAGTGCCCACCGGCCAGCACGCTGGCGTCCTCCCCCTTCTCGGCGAGCAGCGCGATGGCGTCGTCGAGGGTGTCGGGGCGGGCGTAGTCGAACGCGAGCGGGATCATGCGCCTGCCTCCGGGTGGGTCGGGGAGGAACCTCGGGAGAAGCCCGGCGCGGTGCGCAGCGCGTCGGACTCGGCCTCGGCCCGCTGCTCGGCGTCCGGGTCCTTACCGGCCGCGACCAGCACCGCACGGACGATGTTGTGGTACCCGGTGCAGCGGCAGAGGTTGCCCTCCAGGCCCTCCCGGACCTTCCGCTCGTCGAGGTCATCGTCGTGGCTGATCAGCGAGACCGCGGACATGACCATGCCCGGCGTGCAGAACCCGCACTGCAGGCCGTGCTCGGCGTGGAACGCCTTGGTGACGGGGTGCTCCGGGCGACCGTCGGCGGCGCCGTCGAGACCCTCCATCGTGGTGACGGACTGCTGGTCGGCCTGCACCGACAGCACGGTGCACGACTTCACGGCCTCGCCGTCGAGCAGCACCGTGCAGGCGCCGCAGGAGGTGGTGTCGCAACCGATGTTGGTGGCCTTCAACCCGACGGTGTCGCGCACGTAGTGCGCGAGCAGCTGCCGGGGCTCGACGTCGGCGCTGGTGCGCTCGCCGTTGACGGTGATCTCGACCTTCACTTGGAGGCCTCCTGAATGGCTTCCCAGACCCGCAGCGGGGTCAGGGGCATGTCGATGTGCGTGATGCCCAGGTGCGACAGGGCGTCGATGACGGCGCTCTGCGTCGCCGGGGTGGACCCGATCGTCCCGGCCTCGCCGATCCCCTTGTACCCCATCGGGTTCACCGGGGTCGGGGTGGTCATCTCGACCAGATCGAAGCTCGGCAGCTCGGCCGCCGAGGGGATGCCGTAGTCGGCGAAGGTGCCGGTCAGCGGCTGGCCCTCCTCGTCGTAGAGCACCTCCTCCAGCAGTGCCTGCGCGATGCCCTGGGCGATGCCGCCGTGCCGCTGCCCGTCGCAGAGCAGCGGGTTGAGGATCGGGCCGGCGTCGTCGACGGCGACGATCCGCTCGACGGTGACCTTCCCGGACTCGGTGTCCACCTCGACCACGCAGACGTGCGCGCCGAACGGGAAGGTCGGCTTCTGCCCGTCCCAGGTGGTGTCGACCTTCAGTTCCTCGCGAGCGGCCAGCTCGGCCAGCGTCACCGACTTCCCCGGCACGCCGGCGACGGTGATCGCGGCGTTCACCGGGTCCAGCTCCAGGTCGTCCACACTGGCCTCGAGCAGGTCCGCGGCGCGCTGCTTGGCGAGATCGACCAGCTGGCCGGACGCCTGGTGCACCGCGACGCCACCGGTCTGCAGCGAGCGCGAGCCCATCGTGCCGCCGCCGCGCGGCACCAGGTCGGTGTCGCCGTGCTTGACGGTGATCTTGTCCATGCCGATGCCGAGCTGCTCGGAGGCGAGCATCGCCCACGCCGTCGCGTGCCCCTGGCCGTGCGGGGAGGTACCGGTGAGCACGGTGACGGTGCCGTCGGGGTGCACCTGCACCGACGCGTCCTCGGCGAAGGCGCCGCCACCGGTGATCTCCACGTAGGTGGAGACACCGATACCCAGCTGCCGCACGTCGCCGCGCTCCCGGCGGGCCTTCTGCTCGGCGCGCAGCCGCTCGTAGCCGGCCTCGGTCAGCGCGAGATCGAGGGCCTTGGCGTACTCGCCGGAGTCGTACTCGACGCCACCCTTGGTCTGGAACGGGAACTTCTCCGGGGCGACGACGTTGAGCCGGCGCACCTCGGCGGGGTCCTTGCCGATCTCGGCGGCGAACAGGTCCATCGCGCGCTCGATCGCGGCGGTGGCCTCCGGACGGCCGGCGCCGCGGTAAGCGGCGATCGAGGTGGTGTTGGTGACGACGGCGCGGGCGCGCGAGTCGACGTTGGCGATGTCGTAGGTGCCCGGCGCCATCATCCGGGTGAACATCGGCAGGAACGTCCCCAGCCGCGGGTAGGCGCCGAGATCCTGCACGACGTCGAGCCGGTAGTGGGTCACCTTCCCCTCGCGGGTGCCGCCGATCGTGACGGTCTGGCGCTGGGCGCGGCCCTGCACCATCCCGGTCATGTTCTCCGAGCGGGACTCGTTCCACCGGACGGGGCGGCCCTGCGCCCTGGCGAGCCAGGCGACCAGCGCGAACTCCGGGTCGGAGCCGATCTTCGCGCCGAACCCGCCGCCGACGTCGGGCAGGATCACCCGGATCTTGTCCTTGTCCAGGCCCAGCCAGCCGGCGACCTCGTCCCGGCCGCCCTGGGCGTTCTGGTTGGACATGTACAGGGTGAGGTGGTCACCCTCCCAGAACGCGCTCGCGGCCCGCGTCTCCAGCGGTGCGGCGGCCAGGCGCTGGTTCACCAGGTCCCGGGTGACGACGACCTCGCAGCCGTCGAAGAAGTTCGCGTCGGGCTCGGAGTCGTACCCGTAGGCGGCGGCGGTGTTGGTGCCGGCCTCGGGGAACAGCAGGGTCTCGTCGGCCGCGGCGGCGAGCGGGTCGATCACCACCGGCAGCGGCTCGTACTCGACATCGACCAGCTCGGCGGCGTCCTCGCCCTGGTAGAACTCCTCGGTCAGCACGGCGGCGACCGGCTCGCCGACGAACCGGACCCGGTCGGTCGCCAGGAACGGGCGCGTCATCGCCTTGTTGGCGCCGGGGAACAGCAACGCCGGGGCGATGTCGAGGTCGGCACCGGTGACCACCGCGACGACGCCGGGCGAGTCGAGGGCGGCCGAGGTGTCGATCGAGGAGATCGTGGCGTGGGCCAGCGGTGAGCGGACGAGCGTCAGGTGCAACGCCCCGGTCAGCCGTTCGTCGGTCAGATCGTCGGTGTAGGTCGCGCCGCGTGTGAGGAAGACCGGATCCTCGGTGCGGACGACGCGGGTGCCCAAGATGCTCATCGGACGCGAGCGTATAGCCGACAACGGCCTCGCGCGACGCACGCTTTTCGTCGATTCTGCAGGTCAGGGCACCCTTACCAACGTCGCGCCCGCGGTCGTCTCCGCATCTGCGGAGCCTCTCCGGAGCGCAGGCCCGATCATCAGGTTCGCCGCCGCATGCCCGGTTGGTCACGAGCGGTGATCCTGGCGTCACCGAACACGGCCGGGCTCGCTGCCGCCTCCTCCAGGAACTCCGTCAGCGGCCCGCGGTCGAACGGCGCCGGGCCCCCGAGCACCGACTGCTCGTCTACCTCGCGGCCGGACCCGGCTCGTCCCACCACGGCCGGACCGCCCACAGCGGCGAGACCGGCCCGTGGCCGGCGCCCAGCGGATAGGAGTGCCGCACCGCCTCGACGATGTAGCGCTTCCCGAACCGCACGGCCTCCTCCAGGTCCAGCCCGCGGGCCAGACCAGACGCGATCGAGGCGGCGAGCGAGTCGCCGCCACCGTGGGTGTTCCCGGTGTCAAACCGCGGCCCCGGCAGCTCCACGAACGTCTCACCGTCGAACAGCAGGTCCAGGCAGCCGTCGGTGTCCTCGGCCAGGTGACCGCCCTTCACCAGTACGGCACCCGGGCCGAGCGCGTGCAGCGCCTTGGCGGCCGCGTACTGGGCGGCGCGGTCGTGCACGTCGTGCTCGACGAGCAGCCGGATCTCGTCCAGGTTCGGGGTCACCAGGGTGGCCCGGGGGAAGAGGGTGTGCCGGTAGGCGTCCAGCGCCTCGGTGGCCAGCAGCGGGTCGCCGTGCATGGAGGCCGCCACCGGATCCACGACGAGCGGGGCCGCCCGGTCCGTGCCGGCTCCACGGCCGATCCCGTTGTCGTCGCAGGCGGCCGCGACCGCCTCGATGATCTCCGCGTTCGCCAGCATCCCGGTCTTCGCGGCCTGCAGCCCGATGTCCCCGGCGACGGTCGCGATCTGCCCGGCGATCGTCTCCACCGGGATCGTGTGCACCCCGGTGACCCCGACCGTGTTCTGCACGGTGACCGCGCAGACCGCGACGCAGCCGTGCACCCCGCACGCGGCGAACGTGCGCAGGTCCGCCGGGATCCCGGCACCGCCGCCGGAGTCGGTGCCGGCGATCGTGAGCACCCGTGGCGGGGTCGTCCCGACAGTGGGTTCGGCCATGATCGACATCCTTCCCTGGCCGGCATTACCCGGCCGGTTCCGCGGTCGGCGGCACCCCGCCCTCTCAGCCCGCTCCACCGGCGAGCTCCCGCACCTGCTCCGCACGACGGTAACCCGGGCGGTCGGGGCCGGTGCGCGGCGGCCGGGGAATGTCGGTCCCGCGTGGAACACTGCGCGGCGAGGAGGTCGCCCCATGAGCGCACAGTCCGACGAGCCGTTCGCGACCGGCGCCCGGATGACCGGGCAGCTGGTGGCACCGCTGCATCCGCTGTCGATCAGTGAGTACCTGGCGATCGGCGAGGTCGAGCCGGGCTACACCGAGCTCGTCGAGGGGAGCATCGTGATGTCACCGAGCCCGGTACCGCGCCACAACAGGGCCCAGAAGCGACTGCTGCGCCAGCTCGACGACCAGATCCCGGCCGGGTTGGAGGCGATCCCGGAGCTCGACGTCGACCTGGCGCTGTCGGGCCCCGACGGCCCGGGCTGGAGCCGTCGCCCGGACATCGTGGTCGCCCACCGCAGCGCCTACGACCGGGTCGACCGCGACGGCGGGGTCCTCGCCGCCGCCGAGGTGGTCCTCGCGGTCGAGATCCTCTCGCCCGGTTCCCGACGCACCGACCACGTCACCAAGCGCGGTGAGTACGCCGACGCCGGCATCGGCCACTACTGGGTGGTGGATCTGGGCGACAGGGCTGCGCAGCGCGAGCCGGTGTCCCTGCTCGCCTGTCATCTGGCCGGCGAGTTCGGTTACGCCGACGGCGGTGTCGTCACCGGGCGCTTCGTCGCCACCGAGCCGTTCGCGGTGGAGCTGGATCTCGACGCCCTGGGGTGAGCGCGGTGCGGAACGGCCCCCGACGAGCCGTCCCGCACCGCGCCCGGCCGGCGTCAGTCCCCGGCGGAGGCGATCGGCAGGTGGACCCGGCCGCCCCCGTCCCGGAACTGCTCGGACTTCTCGTCCATACCGGCCTCGATCGCCTCGACGCTGGTCAGACCCTGCGCCTCGGCGTAGTCGCGGACATCCTGGGTGATCTTCATCGAGCAGAACTTCGGCCCGCACATCGAGCAGAAGTGTGCGTTCTTCGCGGGCTCCGCCGGCAGCGTCTCGTCGTGGTAGGACTGCGCGGTGTCCGGGTCCAGGGCCAGCGCGAACTGGTCCCGCCAGCGGAACTCGAAGCGGGCCTGGGAGAGCGCGTCGTCACGCGCCTGGGCGTGCGGGTGCCCCTTGGCCAGGTCGGCCGCGTGCGCGGCGATCTTGTAGCTGATCACGCCGACCTTCACGTCGTCCCGGTTCGGCAGCCCGAGGTGCTCCTTCGGGGTGACGTAGCAGAGCATCGCGGTGCCGGCCTCGGCGATCCGGGCGGCGCCGATCGCCGAGGTGATGTGGTCGTAGCCGGGCGCGATGTCGGTCGTCAGCGGGCCGAGGGTGTAGAACGGCGCCTCGTCGCACCACTCCTCCTCCAGCCGCACGTTCTCGACGATCTTGTCCATCGGGACGTGGCCGGGGCCCTCGATCATCACCTGCACGTCGTGCTCACGGGCGATGCGGGTCAGCTCGCCGAGGGTCTTCAGCTCGGCGAGCTGTGCGTCGTCGTTGGCGTCGGCGATCGATCCGGGGCGCAACCCGTCGCCGAGGGAGAAGGTGACGTCGTAGCGGCGCAGGATCTCGCACAGCTCGGCGAACCGGGTGTACAGGAACGACTCGCGGTGGTGCGCCAGACACCAGGCGGCCATGATCGACCCACCGCGCGAGACGATGCCGGTGACCCGCTTCGCGGTCAGCGGGACGTAGCGCAGCAGCACCCCGGCGTGCACCGTCATGTAGTCGACGCCCTGCTCGCACTGCTCGACCACGGTGTCCCGGTACACCTCCCAGCTCAGCTTCGTCGGGTCGCCCTTGACCTTCTCCAGCGCCTGGTAGATCGGCACCGTGCCGATCGGGACCGGTGAGTTGCGCAGCAGCCACTCGCGGGTCTCGTGGATGTCGGCGCCGGTGGACAGATCCATGATGGTGTCGGCGCCCCACCGGGTGGCCCACACCATCTTCTCCACCTCCTCCTCGATCGAGGAGGAGACCGCCGAGTTGCCGATGTTCGCGTTGATCTTGGTGAGGAACCGGTTGCCGATGATCATCGGCTCGGATTCAGGATGGTTGATGTTCGCCGGGATCACTGCCCGACCCCGGACCACCTCGGACCGCACCAGCTCGACGTCGCACCGCTCGCGGATCGCGACGAACCGCATCTCGGGCGTCACGATCCCGGCCCGTGCGTAGGACAGCTGGGTCCCCGGCTCCCGCGAACCCACCCAGGGAGCGCGCAGCGCGGGCAGGCCCGCGCGGACGTCGATCTCCGCGGTCGCGTCGGTGTAGGGGCCGGAGGTGTCGTAGACGTCGTGATGCTCACCGTTCGAGAGCCCGATCCGCCGGACCGGGACCATGATCCCGTCCGGACCGTCCAGATAGGCCTTCCCGGATCCGGTGATCGGACCGGTGGTGACCCGTGGGCGCACGTGTGCAGCCGTCATGACGACAGTCCTCCCTGGCCGGCATTACCCGGCCGGTTCTGCGGTCGGCGGCCGATCGGCCCGCCCTCTCAGCCCCGCGCGACGGAGCTCCCGCGTGTTCAGATGTGTGCGGCGACCGTATGCGCCGCACACCGCAGCGCGCCAGCCCTTCGGCGCTTCTCACCCGGATGTCGGGAATGATCACCGCGAGCCCGGGGTTCCCCCGTGACATGACACGCGACGCCGAGCTGAGCCCGACCGACTGGGTCCGCGAGCAGACCGAGAAGATCCTCCAGACCGGCACCACCGACGGCGTGACCGTGCTGGACCGACCGGTCGTCCTGTTCACCACGACCGGAGCGAAGTCGGGGAAGAAGCGGTACGTACCGCTCATGCGGGTCGAGCACGACGGGGCCTACGCGATGATCGCCTCCAAGGGCGGCGATCCCGAGCACCCCGCCTGGTACCACAACGTGAGGGCGAACCCCGAGATCGAGGTGCAGGACGGCACCACCACCGGCACCTATGTGGCCCGTGAGGTCACCGGCGACGAGCGTGCGCAGTGGTGGGACCGCGCGGTCGAGGCGTACCCGCCCTACGCCGACTACCAGGAGAAGACCTCCCGGCTGATCCCGGTGTTCGTGGCCGAACCGAAGAGCTGAGCACCGACGAGCTGAGCACCGCCGGCCGCGCGCCCGCCCCCTGGCGTGGGCGCGCGGCCGCGGCTCATGCGGTGACGCCCTGTGCGGGTTCGACCCGCCCGGCCCGCCGCATCGGGGCGAACGAGGCGAGCACCGCGACGACGGCGACCCCGGCCACCAGGGCCAGCAGCTGACCCCACGGTGCGCCGCCGGCGTCGTCCATCTCCATCGCACCCAGCGCCAGCCATCCGTAGCCGGCGCCGAGCAGCGCCCCCAGGACGGCCCCCACCGTCCCGGCGAGGCCGGCCTCGGCCGCGACCGACCGGCGGGCCCCCGACCGGGTCAGGCCGAACGTCCGCAGCAGTGCGATCTCCCGGATCCGCTCGCCGACCGAGAGCGCCAGGGTCACCCCGACCCCGACGACGGCGACCACCAGCGTCGCCCCGACCAACGCCCCGCCGACCAACCGGGCGATCGACAGCATCGACTCGGTCTCCGCCCGGACGTCGGCCGTCCAGACCACTGCGACCGCCCCACCGGAGAGGTTCCCGACCGCCGTCCGGGCGGCGTCCGGGTCGGCCCCCGGGGCGGCGTCGACGTGTACCTCGGTCCCGACCACCCGCGCCTGCAGCAGCGGGTCGGCATCGAACCGGGCCGCGAGCCGCTGTGCGGCGGCGGCCCGCTCGGCCGGGTCCTGCGCCTCGGAGGCGACGATCACGACGTCCGACGGGTAGGACCGGTCGATCGACTCGCGCGCGCTCGCCCCGGCCCCCGCGACACCGGTCAGCAGGGCCGCCGTCAGCCCGACGCCCAGGGCCAGCACGGTGGTCATCGCGGCGGTCCGCCGGGACAGCCGGCCGGCGTTCGCGACGGCCAGCCGCATCGTCGCCGATCGGGCGGCCGGGCGCCGCAGCAGCGCCGCGGCCCCGGCGATCACGAACGGGCCGGCCGTGACCAGCGCCGCGAACAGCACCATTCCGCTCAGCGCCAGCAGCCCCAGTGCGCCGAGCGGTTCGGTGCCGGTCGCGCCGAGCGCCGCGGTGAGCACCGCGAGCACGACCAGCGCCGCCGCGACGGGGAGCCGCAACCGGGCCCGCGGGGGATGCGCCTCGGTCGCCTCCGCCGCGCCGAGCGCCACCACCGGCGGCACCCGGGCGGCGGTACGAGCCGGTGCCAGCGCGGCCGCCACCGTCGCCGCCACCGCCAGCAGCACGCAGCCGACCAGCCACATCGGCGGGACGACCAGGGCCGGCGCGTCCACGCCGGACATCCGCGCGACGGCGAGGCCTGCGTAGGCCGCCCCGACCGCGACGCCCACCCCCAGCGTCCCGGCGACCGCTCCGGTCACCGCGGCCTCGGTGAGCACCGACCGGACGACCTGGCCGCGGCTCGCCCCCACGCACCGGAGCAGGGCGAGATCGCGGCTGCGCCGGGCGAGCACGATCCGGAACGTCGACCCGACCACCACCACGGCCGCGACGAGCGCGACACCGACGAACACCGAGAGCGCCGCCAGCACCGCGCCCACCCCGGCGGAGAGCTCGGCGACCTCCGCCGCACGCTGCTCGTCCGCCGTCCGCACCTGCGCGCCGTCCGCGGCGGCGCGCACCGCCGCGGTCTCGGCATCACCGGCGACCTCGATCCGGGCCGGGCGCAGCACGGAGCCGAGCGACGCGGCGTCCGGCGGGGTCAGCACCAGCGAGTCCAGCGGCTCCTGGGGCAGGTCGACGATGCCGGCGACGGTGAACCGCCGGCCGCCCAGGGTCAGCGTGTCCCCGACGGCCAGCCCGGTGCGCCCCGCCGTGCCGCTGCCCAGCAGCACCTGCCCCGGGCCGGCCGGCGCACCCGAGGACGGCGCGGGCAGCGTCGTGAGCGGTCCGGCCATCGGATCGGAGGACACCAGCCACTGCCCACCCGTCCCGCTGCCCACGACCGGGGTGACGCCGCGGTACCCGACCGCCACGTCGGTCACCCCCGGCACCTCGCGCAGCTGCGGTTCGAGCGCGCCCACGTCCGCAGAGGACGCGACGACGACCACGTGCGACGCCCCGTCGGGGGTGCGGACACCGGCGTCGACGAGGTCGGCCCGCAGGGTCTCGGTGAGCAGCACCGAACCGGCGGTGAACACCGTCGCCACCAGCACCGCGAGCCCGGTGAGCAGTACCTGGCGCGGACGCCGCCGGATGCCGGCGACGGCCGCGCGGGTCGCCGGGTTCCCGATCCTCATGCCCGCACCACCGTCGTGCGCGGGGCCGGCCGGTCGGCGGTGAGCGCGCCGAGCGCGGCGAGCACCGCGTCCGGGGCGGGCCGATCCAGCCTGCCCGCCGCGAGGCCGTCGCGCAGCAGCAGGACCTGGTCCGACACCGACGCGGCGAGCGGATCGTGGGTGACCATGACGACCGTCTGGCCGTAGTCGTCGACGCAGGCCCGCAGCAACCCGAGCAGCTCACGTCCGGACGTCGTGTCCAGCGCGCCCGTCGGCTCGTCGGCGAACACGATCTCCGGGCGGCCGAGCAGTGCCCTGGCCACCGCCACCCGCTGGCGCTGCCCGCCGGACAGCTCGGAGGGCAGGTGCCGCAACCGGTTCCCGATCCCCAGCCGCTCGACCAGCTCGTTGCGCCACGCCCGGTCCGGGCGACGCCCGGCGAGCGTGACCGCGAGGTCGATGTTCTCCCCCGCCGACAGGTGCGGGAGCAGGTTCCCGTCCTGGAAGACGAAGCCCATCCGGTCCCGCCGCACCCGGGTGAGCGCGGCGTCGTCGAGCTCGCCGAGCCGGGTGTCACCGAGCAGCACCTGCCCGGACGTCGGCCGGTCCAGCCCGGCGAGGCAGTGCAGCAGGGTCGACTTCCCGGACCCGGACGGCCCCATGACGGCCGTGAACCGTCCGCTCGGGATGTACAGCGAGATCCCGGCCAGCGCCCGGACCGCACCGGGCCCCGACCCGTAGGAGCGGACCAGCTCGACGGCCGCGGCCGCCACCACCGGCGGGGTCACCGCCGCTCTCCACCGTTCTCGACCACCGGCGGCAGCGCCACGGACAACAGCATCAGGACCTCGATCATGGTGATCATCGTGTCCGGGCTGCGCCCGTGCCACCTCGGACCACGGGACGGTCTTCACCGACGGGTGCTCGTACTTCCGGTCGAGGCCGGGCGATCCGTCTCCGACCTACCGTGGGCACCATGACGCCCCCGACGGCCGTCCTCCCACCCGAGCCCGCACCCGGCGGGCCCGTGCGGCGGACGCCCACCTTCCTGGTCACGCTGGAGGTCCTGGCCTACCTGTTCTGGCTCGGCGTCGACGTGCTCGCCGCCGCGACCCTGCCCGCCGCCCGGGACGTCTGGTACTCCGGGCTCCTCGCCGGGGCGGGCGTCGCAGGCGTCGTGCTGCTGCGCCACCGGTCGACGACGGCCGGGATCGCCAGGGTGGCCGTCACCGCGCTGGCGCTGTCCGCTGCGCTCTCCCTGCTGGCCTGGCCGTTCGGTCTGCCCATGATCTCGTTCACCGAGCTGTTCGCGCTCGCCGTGGTGACGGTCGCGGTGATCCGCCGGTCGAACGGCGCCGCCGCGGTCGCGTACGGGATCGCGTCGTTCGGGGTGCTCATCGCCGTGCCCGCACTCCGCTTCGACGACGTCGACCGGCCGATGGCGCTCGCCCTGGTGGGTCTGGGCTGGGCGGGCACCGTGGCGGTCGCGGCCGTCCTGCGGGAGATGTGGGTGCGCCGGGAGGCCGGGCTCGCCGAGGCGCGCAACACCGAGCGGATGGAGCTGGCACGGGAGCTGCACGACGTCGTCGCCCACCACGTGACCGGCATCGTCGTCGCCGCCCAGGCCGCCGTCACCGTCGCCAGGACCCATCCCGAACAGGCCGGCCCGGCGCTGGAGTCGATCGAGCGGGCCGGCGCCGAGGCGCTCGCCGGGATGCGCCGGATGGTCGGCGTGCTGCGCGGCGGCGAGGAGGCGGCCCGCGCGGTGGCGCACGGCCCGGCCGACATCACCGAGCTGGTGAGTCGGTTCGACCCGTACGGGCACCGTACGGTCTTCCAGCAGGACCCCGCTCTCGACCCGGCACGACTCGCGCCCGGTGTCGGTGCGACCGCCTACCGGGTGGTGCAGGAGGCGCTGACCAACGTGCACCGGCACGCTCCGGACGCCACCGCGGTGCACGTCGGGTTGTGGCTGCGGGACGGACGACTGGAAGTCGTGGTGCGCAACGAGGGAGGCCAGGCCGACCGCAGGCGTCAGGCCGGCGACCGGGGCGGTTTCGGCCTGGCCGGGATGGCGGAGCGGGTCGGCGCGCTCGGGGGCACGCTGCGGGTCGGGCCGGACGGTCCCGGCGCATGGCTCGTGCTGGCCGAACTGCCGGCGGTGGGCCGGTGAGCATCACGGTCGTGCTCGCCGACGACCAGGAGATGGTCCGGACCGGTTTCCGGCTGATCCTGTCCGCGGAGGACGACATCGAGGTGCTGGGCGAGGCCGGCACCGGTGACGCCGCGGTGCGCCTCGCCCGGGAGCTGCGCCCGGACGTGGTGCTGATGGACATCCGGATGCCCGGGATGGACGGCATCGAGGCGACGAAGGCGCTGAGTGCCGATCCCGCGCCGCCACGGATCGTGGTGGTGACGACGTTCGACCTCGACGAGTACGTCTACGGCGCGCTGCGGTCGGGGGCCTGCGGCTTCCTGCTCAAGGACGCCGGGCCACGGCTGCTGGTGGAGGCGGTGCGGGCCGCGGCCGCCGGGGACGCGCTGGTGTCGCCGTCGGTGACGGTGCGGCTGCTGGAGCGGCTCACCGAGCCGGCGCCGCCGCGCCCGGCGACGTTGTCGGCGCTGTCCGCGCGCGAGCTGGACGTGGTGCGGGCGGTCGCGCGCGGGCGGACCAACCACGAGATCGCGGGTGACCTGTTCGTGTCGCTGTCCACGGTGAAGACCCATCTCACCAACATCGGGACCAAGCTGGGCGCCCGGAACCGGGTCGAGATCGCGGCCTGGGCGTGGGAGAACAGGCTCGTCGAGTGAGCGACCGGGCCGGTCCTCAGCGGACGGGGTGCAGCGACCGGGCCGGTCGCCGGGGGTGCGGGACGGACAGCACCGCGCTGACGTCGCCGAGAGCCTCCGGGAACACCGCCGGCACCGTCGGTCCCGGGATCTCCGGTGCCCACCGGACGCGGCCGGTGGGCACCGCGGCGTCGTCCCGCTCGGACGCGCGGTCGTCCCACAGTTCGAGCAGCGGCTGCAGGGCCATGACCAGCAGTACGGCGAGGACCGGGAGGACGGCGAGGATCGTGAGCACCATGGCGACCACGATGCCCGCCGGCGCCGGGGCGCCACATCGGTCGCGCGGACGGTTCCTGCAGGTCAACCCCTAGTACCGGGGTACGACTCCCCCGGGCGGTCTCAGGGTCGGCCCCGGGCGACGTCCTCCGCCTCGACCGCCGAGGGGTCCCACGAGTCGTCCGGGTTGCCCCAGCCGTTGCGCCGCAGCATCTTCTTCGCGGCCCGCTGGTTGCGCCCCATCAACCGGTCCAGGTAGAGGAACCCGTCGAGGTGGTCGACCTCGTGCTGCAGGCAGCGGGCGAAGAAGCCCTTGCCCTCCACGTCCACCGGATTGCCGTCCACATCGGTGCCGGTGACCCGGGCCCACTCGGCCCGCCCGGTCGCGAAGCTCTCACCCGGGACCGACAGGCAACCTTCCTGGTCGTCGTCGGGGTCCGGCATGATCTCGGGGATCTCGCTGGTCTCCAGCACCGGGTCGAGCACGTGCCCTCGGCGCATCGTGCGGGTCTCGGGGTCCGGGCAGTCGAAGACGAACAACCGCAGGTCGATCCCGACCTGGTTGGCCGCGAGCCCGACCCCGTTGGCCGCGGCCATCGTCTCGAACATGTCGTCCACGAGCGTGCGCAGCTCGTCCTTCCCGATGTCCGCCGACCCGACCGGGCGGGTGGGTCGGTGCAACACGGGATCGCCGACCATGCGGATGCGCAGAACCGTCACCGTCGCAGGGTACGGTCGCGCCGTGCGCTGCCCGCTCGGGGTGAGCGGTGCCGCACCCGCCCGGTGGGTTTCGGGCGTGGCGGGGCGCGTCGCGGCGGCTCGCCGTCGGTCCCGTGTGGTTCAATCCGACCTCGAATGACAGCTGTGTCATTCGAATCGGCGGCGGCTGCCGGAAGAGCCGTCACCGTGAGATCGTCGGCCGCTCGAGGAGCGTGATGGAGTCCGCTGGGTCCCTCTCGGAACGCCGCGGAGCGCACCAGCGCTCCGCCACCCCCTCCCGCGAGCTCGACCGCCGGGAGCGCGAGATCCTCGCGTTCGAGGCCCAGTGGTGGAAGTACGCGGGGGCCAAGGAGCAGGCGATCCGCGAGCTCTTCGACATGTCCGCGACCCGCTACTACCAGGTGTTGAACGCGCTGGTCGACAAGCCCGAGGCGATGGCCGTCGATCCGCTGCTCGTCAAGCGCCTGCGCCGGCTGCGCTCCAGCCGCCAGCGCACCCGCGCCGCGCGGCGCCTGGGCCTCGAGCCCTGAGACCGGGAAGGCCGGGCACAGCCGTGAGCCGCAGTTCGATCCCCAATCGGAGGTCACGATGACCGCACCCGCGTCCGGCGGAATGTCGCCGCTGAAGATCGCCGGGATCGCACTGATCGGCGTCGGTGTGGTGGCCGGGGTCGTCGGGCTCACCGGTCTCGGCGGCGGTGGTGACGAGAGCCCGCAGGCAGCGCCGCCACCGGCGTCGGCCGAACCCGCCCCCGGTGGGAACGGCGCACCGCCCGCCCCCGGCGAGGACGGCGGCCCCGATGGCCCAGGTGGCGCCGACGGGGCGACGCCCGGCCCGGGCGGCGAGGGCACCGACGGTGCCGCGCCCGGCGCACCCGGCACCTCCCCCTTCACCCCCGGCGCCCCGGGCACGCCCGGCTCACCCGGTTACGACGGCGCCGGTGCGGCGGGCGCGCCCCCGCCCCCCGCCGCGCCCGCTCCCGCCCCCGCCCCGGGTGGTGCGGCGAGCGAGGGCACCACGGCGACCGTCCGGCCCGCGGTCCGGATCTACAACAACTCGACGGTCCGCGGCCTCGCCGAGCAGGCCGCGGGAAAGTTCCGCAGCAACGGCTGGACCGTGTCGCAGGTGCAGAACTACTCGGAGGGGGTGATCCCCACGACCACCGTGTACTACCGCACCGGCACCGCGGAGAAGGCCGCGGCGGAGGAGATCGCCCGGGAGTTCGGCATCCGCTCCGAACCCCGCTTCGACGGCATCCAGGACGCCACCCCCGGCGTGATCGTGATCGTCACCCGGGACTTCTCGGCGGCCTGACACCGACCTGCTCCCCAGCACGCCGGCGACCCCGGACGGAACGTCCCGTCCGGGGTCGTGGTCCGTCCGGGGTGGAGCACAGCGAGGTCAGTCGCTGCGCCGCCGGGCGTAGGCCTCCAGCTCGGCGACCTGTTCCGGGTCCAGGGAGGGGCGGACCGCCCGCCGGGCCGTCGCGACGTGCGCCGCGCTCACCTCACCGGCCTCCAGCGACTCCCGCATCGCCGTCAGCGCCGCCTCCCGCAGCAGCGCGGCGCAGTCCGCGGCCGAGTAGCCGTCGAGGTCGTCCGCGAGCTCGTCGAGATCGACGTCGTCGCCGAGCGGGACGTCGCGTCCCGCGGCCCGCAGGATGTCGGCCCGGGCGGCCGCGTCCGGCGGCGGGACGAAGACGAGGCGCTCCAGCCGACCCGGGCGCAACAGTGCCGGATCGATCAGGTCCGGCCGGTTCGTCGCCCCCACCACGACGACCTCGCGCAGCGGCGTCGCACCGTCCAGCTCGGTGAGCAGCGCCGCCACCACCCGGTCGGCGACACCGGCGTCGGTCGATCCGCCCCGGCGCGGCGCGAGCGCGTCGACCTCGTCCAGGAAGATCAGCGCCGGAGCGGCCTCCGCGGCCCGGCGGAACAGCTCCCGGACCGCACGCTCGGACTCCCCCACGTACTTGTCCAGCAGCTCGGCGCCCTTGACCGCGAACACGTTGAGATCGCCGGATCCGGCCAGCGCGCGCAGCAGGAAGGTCTTGCCGCCACCGGGCGGGCCGTAGAGCAGCACCCCGCGCGGCGCGTCCACGCCGAGCCGGGCGAACGAGTCGGGATGGCGCAGCGGCCACAGCACCGCCTCGGTCAGCGACTGCTTGACCTCGGCCATGTCGCCGACGTCGTCGAGGGTCAGGCCGCCGTGGCTCAGCGCCCCACCACCGGACAGCGAGATCGGCCGGATGGATCCGACCGCACCCAGCAGGTCCTGCTGGCGGATCTCCTCGGCCTGCTCGGTTCCCGCACCCGCGCCGCGCAGGGCCGCGGCGATCGCCGCCTCGCGGCGCACCGCGGCGAGATCGGCGACGACGAACCCGGGGGTCCGGGCGGCGATCACGGCGAGATCGACGTCCCGGCCACGCGGGACGTCGGAGAGCAGCCGCTCCAGCAGCGCCCGGCGGGTCGCGGTGTCCGGCAGCGGCACGGTCAGCTCGCGGTCCACCAGGTCCGGCGCGCGCAACCGCGGGTCCAGCGACTCCGGTTCGGCGCTGGTGACGACGAGGGCTGGCCCGCCGGGCGCGGTGGCCGCGCGCAGCTCGTCGAGCACCATGGTGGCCAGCGGCGGTGGGTTCGACGCCGGGAGCAGGGCGTGGGCGTCGTGCACGAGCAGCACGGCGGGCTCCCCGGTCGCCGGGCGCGCGTCGGCGATCGCGGCCCGGACCCGCTCGGCGGCGGCCGCCGGTTCCAGCGCGGCGACCGCGGGCGCGACGAGCTCGACGCAGCGGGCCCCGGCGGCGGCGCTCGCGCTGCGCACCAGCGTCGCCTTGCCGACCCCCTCCGGCCCGCTGACGAGCACCCCGAGCCGTGCCTCGCCGCCGAGCCGGGTGAGCAGCTCGGGGCGGCGGAACATCAGCTCCAGCCAGTCCAGCAGCCGCCGGGCGACCTGCTCGTTCGCCGCGAGGTCGTCGATCGACGGCGGCGGCGGCCCGGCCTCGCCCGCCGCGAGATCCCCGGGGACGGTGTCCCCGGTGGCCGCGCCACGGGCTCCCGGGCCCGCGGCGGACGGGTCACCGGTCACCGCCCCCGGAACCGCCTCGCCACCCCGCACGGCGCCCTGCGGGCCGGCCGCGGCCACCCGGCCCGCCCGCACCGCGACCGACCCGGTGGACGCGCCGCCCTGCCAACCGACCACCGTGGACGGTGTCACCACCACCGGCCCCCCGTCCGGCTCCGCGACGGCCACGGTCAGCAGCTCCGAGGTCCACGCGCCGCCGACCGCCGCGGCCAGTGCCCGGCGCACCGAGTGCACGTCGGCGCCGGGCGGCGGTGCGATGTCCTGCGGCAGCAGCGAGACGGCGTCCCCGCGGACGAGCACCTTGCCCATCAGCGCCAACCGCAGGGTGTCCGGGCCGACCGTCGCGGTCGTGAGCCGGGACCCGATCAGCCGGACCGCGCGGGCCGCGGTGACCTCGGCCGGTGCGACGACCACCGTGGCGCCGTCGGTCAGGCCCGCGTTGGACAGCGTCACGTCGTCGAGCCGGGCCTGGCCGTGCGGGACGGCGGCATCACCGGCGACGGCGAGCGCGGCGGTCCGGCGGGAACCGGTGAGCGTCACCGCGTCCCAGGACCGCAGGCCGAGCCCGGCGAGCACCTCGGGATGCAACCGGATCACCCCGCGACGGGCGTCGGTGGCCGCCGGGGCCAGGCGCGCGACCAGGGTCAGCGAGGGATCTCCCACGCTCGTCACGCTAGTCGTCAGCGGCGGCGCAACCCGAGGCGGCGCCCGGACCCGCGGGGGGCCGGGGCGACCCCGGGACCGTGCACCGCCCGGCCATTGGCGGACCGGCTGCTCTCCCGGCGGGCGGCGCCGTCGGGGTCCAGCCTGCGGCGGACGCCCCGCGCCATCGCACCGGCCCGGCCGGCCACCCGACGGCGCAGCGGCGGCCGCAGGCCGAGCCGGCGGGCCGAGCGGGCTGCCCGCGCGACGGCACGGCGCTGGCGGGTCGGCACGTCCCACGCCTCCGGGTGCCGGGCCAGCCACCGGTAGCGGTACGCGGTGTAGGGCAACAGCAGCAGGTATCCGGTCGCGGCGATCGTGACGCCGAGGAAGGGCACCGTGAACAGCGCCGCGGCGATCGCGCCCACCCCGACGAGCAGCGGGGCGATCGCCCGCTGCGGGACCCGGACCGCCTTGAGCGACACGGTCGGGATCCGGCTGACCATGAGTCCGGCGGTGAACAGCGCCCAGACCGCGACCACCGGCCCGGTCGACCACCAGCCGGGTCCGAGGTGCAGCCACAGGTAGAGCGGGATTCCTGCGGTCATGGCGGCGGCCGGGGCCGGGACGCCGACGAAGAACTCGCGGGCGAACGGCGGCGCCTGGTCGTCGTCGAGCAGGGTGTTGAACCGGGCGAGCCGCAACGCCATGCAGACCGCGAAGACCAGCGCGACGATCCAGCCCGCCCGGACGTCCTCGAACGCCCAGATGTAGATCACCAGTGCCGGTGCGACACCGAAGGACACCAGGTCGGCGAGCGAGTCCAGCTCGGCACCGATCCGGCTGGAGGCGTCGAGCAGCCGGGCGAGGCCACCGTCGAGCGCATCGCAGAGCGCCGCGGCCAGCACCGCGCCGATGGCCAGGTCGAACCGGTCCTGCAGGGCGAAGTAGACGGCGGACAGTCCCGCGCACAGGTTGAGAACGGTGACCGCATTGGGCAGCAGTCGCACACCGGCCGGGTACCCCTTCGCCGGAGGCCCGATCGTCATCCGCTCAGCCTTCCACCGGGGTGACGACGCCGAGCACGGTCTCGGCACCGACGGTCCGCTGCCCCGGCCGGACCAGCGCCGACGTCCCCGGCGGGAGGTAGGTGTCGACCCGGGAGCCGAACCGGATGAGACCGAACCGCTCGCCGGCCGCGACCTCGTCACCCGTCGACAGCTCGCAGACGATCCGGCGGGCCAGCAACCCGGCGATCTGCACGACGCCGACCCGGTACCCGTCCGGGCCCGCGGCGACGAAGGTGATCGCGTTGCGCTCGTTGTCCTCGCTGGCCTTGTCCAGGTCGGCGGAGAGGAACTTCCCCGGCTCGTAGCGGACGGCCAGCACGCGGCCGTGCAGGGGCACCCACTGCACGTGCACGTCCAGCACCGTCAGGAAGATCGACACCCTCGGGTGCGGGACCCGCGGCAGGTCCAGTTCGGCGGGCGGGACGACCTCGGTGACGGTCGCGACGGTGCCGTCGGCCGGGGCGAGCACCGCGCCCGGCCGCTGGGTCGGGGTCCGGACCGGATCCCGGAAGAACAGCGCGGTGGCGCCGGTCGCGAGCAACCCGGGCAGCGCACCCCGCCCGCTGAGTGCGCGTACCCCGGCCGCGGCCAGCGCGACGGCGGCGACGATCGGGCGACCACCGGGGTGCATGGGCGGAATCGCGTCGCGGACCAGACGCACGATGTGGCTCGGTGAGGTGCCGGTTCCTTCGGCCATGGCGGGTCGTCGGCTCCTGATGCTCCGGTAGGGGAACCGCCACGCTACGCGGGAGCCGGTGACGCATCTCCGGCGGGACGGCCGGACCCCCGTGCGCTACGGCCGGGGGACACCTGGCACCATCGCCCGCTCCGGACGAAAAGGGCCGGGGCCGCCGTCCCCCGAGACGACGACCCCGGCCTTGGAACCGCTCGTCCGCTCCCCAGCGACGGGCGGTGGGTCCTGTGCTGCGAAGGGGTTACCCCTTCGCGAGCAAAAGTATTCCTCCCCGGCGACCGGCAGTCCAGATCACGATGGATGTCCACCGTGATCTACCTCTTTCGGCCGAACGCCTACAGGGACAGACGTCGCTCGCGGTGAGATCGTTGCCCCGTATGCCTATGAGGTGGGTCACACTTTTGGCCCAGCTCTGGCGCCGGGCGAGTGAGGCCCTGTCGCACAGCGCATCAGCGCCGGCCGGCCGGGCCGGCCCGGGAGCGACCTCCGGGCGGATCATCGACCACGCCCGGCGCCGGACGCCGGTGTCCTACGGTTCGATCAGCCAGGTCGCGACCGGTGATCCGTCGGCCACACGCGTCACGTCCGCGGGCACGTCGATCAGGCAGTCGGCCCGGGCCAGCGCGGCGATCAGGTGCGATCCGGTGGAGCCGATCTCGGCCACCGTCGCGGAGGTCGCGTCCAGCACGCCGCGGCGGAACTGCCGCTTGCCGGCCGGGGAGGAGAGCTCGCCGGCCAGCCGGGCGGTCACCACCGGCCGGTGCGGGGCCGGGTGCCCCATCGCGGCCCGCAGCGCCGGCCGCACGAAGACCTCGAACGAGACCAGCGAACTGACCGGGTTCCCGGGCAGCGTGACGACCGCGACGTCCACCCCGCCCAGATCGAGCCGGCCGCAGCCCTGCGGGCCGCCGGGCTGCATCGCGACCTTCCCGAACTGCACGCCGTGGCCGGTCATCGCGTCCTTCACGACCTCGTAGGCCCCCGCACTCACCCCGCCCGAGGTGAGGACGAGGTCCGGACGCGCGGGTGCGTCCCCGGTGATCCGATCGGCCAGCACCGCGCGGAAGCGTTCGACGTCGTCGGGCACGAACGAGAGCAGCTCCGCGGTCGCGCCCGCCTCCCGGACGGCGACGGCGAGCATCGTCCCGTTGGACTCGTAGATCTGTCCCGGCGCGAGCGGCTCACCGGGGGCGACCAGCTCCGAACCGGTCGACAGCACCAGCACGTGCGGACGCCGGCGGACCGCCAGGTCCGGGCGCCCGACGGCCGCGGCGAGCCCGATCTGCGGCGCCGCGAGCACCGTGCCCGCCCGCAGCAGCACCGCCCCGGCCGCCGCGTCCTCACCCGCCCGGCGGACGTAGGCCCCCGGCTCGGGTGCCGCGCCGATCCGGACCTGCCCGGTGCCGCCGTCGGTCCGCTCCACCGGCACGATCGCGTCGGCACCCTCGGGGACCGGCGCACCGGTCATGATCCGCGCGACGGCGCCGGGCGCCAGCGGCGGCACCGAGGTGCGCCCGGCCGGGATGTCCTCGGCCACCGGCAGCGTCACCGGAGCGGCCTCGGAGGCGCCGGCGAGCTCGGCGGCCCGTACCGCGTAGCCGTCCATCGCCGAGTTGTCGAACGGCGGCAGGGCCACGCCCGCGGTCATGTCCTCGGCCAGGACCCGGCCGCTCGCCTCGGCCAGCGGCACCCGCTCGGTCCCGGTCGGCGGCACCAGCGCGGCGACCGCGGCGGCGTGTTCGGAGACCGATCGCGGACCGGAGTTCGACCAGGTGGGTGCGGTGGCCATGGGGCCATCCTGCCCCGCTCCCCGGTGGCCCGGCATCCGGGCCCCGTCGCTTGCACTCACCACACCCGAGTGCTAGAAACGGGCACAGCATCCACTGGCACTCGTGTCCGTGGAGTGCCAGATCGGTTCGGTGAGGCCGGCGCAGGGTAGCCGGCCGTCCGTCGCGGGCGCCGCATCCGATCTCTCGACCACCTCTATCGGAGGGCAACACCCCCATGGCGAAGCAGATTGCGTTCGACGAGGAGGCTCGTCGCGGCCTCGAGCGGGGCATGAACACCCTCGCCGACGCCGTCAAGGTGACGCTGGGCCCGAAGGGCCGCAACGTCGTTCTGGAGAAGAAGTGGGGCGCGCCGACCATCACCAACGACGGCGTGTCGATCGCCAAGGAGATCGAGCTCGAGGACTCCTGGGAGAAGATCGGCGCCGAGCTGGTGAAGGAGGTCGCCAAGAAGACCGACGACATCGCCGGTGACGGCACCACCACCGCCACCGTGCTGGCCCAGGCCCTGGTCCGTGAGGGCCTGCGCAACGTGGCCGCCGGCGCCAACCCGATGTCGCTCAAGCGCGGCATCGAGAAGGCCACCGAGGCCGTCTCCCAGGCGCTGCTGAAGAGCGCCAAGGAGGTCGAGACCAAGGAGCAGATCGCCGCCACCGCGTCGATCTCCGCCGCCGACAAGCAGATCGGCGAGCTCATCGCCGAGGCGATGGACAAGGTCGGCAAGGAAGGTGTCATCACCGTCGAGGAGTCGCAGACCTTCGGGCTCGAGCTCGAGCTCACCGAGGGCATGCGCTTCGACAAGGGCTACATCTCGCCCTACTTCGTGACCGACGCCGAGCGGATGGAGGTCGAGCTCGAGGACCCGTACATCCTGCTGGTCTCCTCCAAGATCTCGACCGTCAAGGACCTGCTCCCGCTGCTGGAGAAGGTCATGCAGTCGGGCAAGCCGCTGGCGATCATCGCCGAGGACGTCGAGGGCGAGGCCCTGGCCACCCTGGTCGTCAACAAGATCCGCGGCACCTTCAAGTCCGTCGCCGTCAAGGCCCCGGGCTTCGGTGACCGCCGCGAGGCGATGCTGGCCGACATGGCCATCCTCACCGGTGGCGAGGTCATCTCCGAGAAGGTCGGCCTCAAGCTCGACACCGCCGACCTGTCCCTGCTGGGCACCGCCCGCAAGGTCGTGGTGACCAAGGACGAGACCACCATCGTCGACGGCGCCGGTGACGCCGACCAGATCGCCGGCCGGGTCAACCAGATCCGCGCCGAGATCGACCGCACCGACTCCGACTACGACCGCGAGAAGCTCCAGGAGCGCCTCGCCAAGCTGGCCGGCGGCGTGGCCGTCATCAAGGCCGGCGCGGCCACCGAGGTCGAGCTCAAGGAGCGCAAGCACCGCATCGAGGACGCCGTGCGCAACGCGAAGGCGGCCGTCGAGGAGGGCATCGTCGCCGGCGGCGGCGTCGCCCTGATCCAGGCCGGTGCGGGCCTGTTCGAGGGCCTCGGCCTGGACGGTGACGAGGCCACCGGTGCGAACATCGTCAAGGTCGCGCTGGAGGCCCCGCTCAAGCAGATCGCCATCAACGCCGGCCTCGAGGGCGGCGTCGTGGCGGAGAAGGTCCGCAACCTGCCGACCGGTGAGGGCCTCGACGCCGCCACCGGGGAGTACAAGGACCTGGTCAAGGCCGGGATCATCGACCCGGCCAAGGTGACCCGCTCGGCGCTGCAGAACGCGGCCTCGATCGCGGCCCTGTTCCTCACCACCGAGGCGGTCATCGCCGACAAGCCGGAGAAGGGTGGCGCCGCGCCCGCCGACCCGACCGGTGGCATGGGCGGCATGGACTTCTGATCGGTCCTGCCGCACCAGGCACCCAGCACGACCCGCGGGGGCGGTACCGGTTCGCCGGTGCCGCCCCCGCGGCGTTCGGGAGCCGCCGACGCCTCCGGGCCCCGGCGGGCGGTGGGCCGCCGGGCACGGCTCATCCGACCGGAGCGATCAGCCAGACGGCCAGGTAGACCAGCGCTGCGGCGCCACCGGTGGCCAGGGTCAGCACGAGGACCAGGATCCGGAGCAGGGCCACGTCGATGCCCAGGTCCGCGCCGAGCCCGCCGCAGACACCGCCGAGCATCTTGTCGGTGGCGCTGCGGCGCAGCCGGAACGAGGCGAGCCGATCACCGAGCCCCGGTGAACCTGCGCCCGCGGCGCGGTCCGTGCGCGGCGGGTTCGGGCCGGTGCCGGTTCCCGGGCCGGTGCCGACGGCCGGATCGGCCACCGGGTCGGTGGTCCGGTCGGAGCTGTTGCCTGCGGAGTTCTGCGCTGTGGTGTCCATGGCTCCAGGTTGCCGGGGAGCCGGACCGGCGGGCTCCGGATCGCCCCGGATCCCGACCCGGACACCCGGGCCCGCGGGCTCAGGGACGCGGGGTCTGACCGCCTCCGGGTGCCGGCGGCTCCGCCGCGCTGCGCGGGCGGGGCGGCCGGGGCGGGAGGTGGCCCTCGCGCTCACCGTCGTCGCCGTCCGGGGGCCCGGGGAGCCCGCGGTCCCGCAGCCGGATCATCCGGCCGAACACGAGCGCGACGGCGAGCCCGACCAGCACCCACGCGCCGATACCGGCGAGGACCCACATGGTCGTCGTCATGCGTTCCTCCCGGGGCCGGCCGGCTTGTCACCCCCAGTGTGCCCCCGGACACGGTTCGGCGCCGGATCCGCGCCGGGTCCGCGCCGCCATCAGGGCGCCGGCGCAGCGCTCAGCCGCTGTCCGGGAGTGCCGGACCGAGCAGGTCGTCGGCGTCGACGATGCGGTAGGCGTACCCCTGTTCCGCCAGGAACCGTTGCCGGTGGGCCGCGTAGTCGGTGTCCACCGTGTCCCGGGAGACGACCGAGTAGAAGTGCGCCTGCCGGCCGTCCCCCTTGGGCCGCAGCAGCCGCCCCAGCCGCTGCGCCTCCTCCTGGCGGGACCCGAAGGTACCGCTGACCTGCACCGCGACCGTCGCCTCCGGCAGGTCGATCGAGAAGTTCGCGACCTTGGACACGACCAGCCGGTCGATCTCGCCGCTGCGGAACTCCTCGAACAGCCGCTCCCGCTCACGGTTGCGGGTCGAACCCTGCACGATCGGCGCGTCCAGCTTCTCGCCCAGCTCCTCCAGCTGTTCGAGATAGGCACCGATGACCAGGGTCGGTTCCCCGCGGTGCCGGTCCAGGATCGCCTGCACCACGGCGAGCTTGGTGCGTGCCGTCGCCGCCGTCCGGTACCGCTCCTCGGAGTCGGCAGTGGCGTAGGCCATCCGTTCGGCGTCGGTCAGCGTGACCCGCACCTCGACGCACTCGGCCGGGGCGATCCAGCCCTGCTCCTCGATGTCGCGCCACGGCGCGTCGTAGCGCTTCGGACCGATCAGCGAGAACACGTCGCCCTCCCGGCCGTCCTCCCGGACCAGGGTCGCGGTGAGCCCGAGCCGGCGCCGGGACTGCAGGTCCGCGGTCATCCGGAACACCGGCGCGGGCAGCAGGTGCACCTCGTCGTAGACGACCAGGCCCCAGTCCCGCGAGTCGAACAGCTCCAGGTGCTTGTACTCGCCCTTGGTCTTGCGCGTCACGACCTGGTAGGTCGCGATCGTCACCGGACGGATCTCCTTGCGCTCACCGGAGTACTCGCCGATCTCCTCCTCGGTGAGCGAGGTCCTGGCCACCAGCTCGCGCTTCCACTGCCGTCCGGCGACCGTGTTGGTGACCAGGATCAGCGTGGTGGCACCGGCCCGGGCCATCGCGGCCGCCCCGACCAGGGTCTTGCCGGCACCGCAGGGCAGCACGACCACTCCGGAGCCGCCGTCCCAGAACCCGTCCACGGCGTGGCGCTGGTAGTCGCGCAGCGACCAGCCGTCCTGCACCAGGTCGATCGGGTGCGCCTCGCCGTCGACGTAACCGGCGAGGTCCTCCGCGGGCCAGCCGACCTTGAGCAGCGCCTGCTTGAGCCGTCCCCGCTCGGAGGGGTGCACCACGACGGTGTCGTCGTCGATCCGGGCCCCCAGCATCGGGCTGATCTTCTTCTGCCGGAGGATCTCCTCCAGCACGGCGCGGTCCAGCGCCGTCAGCACCAGCCCCTGGGTGGGGTGGTTCGACAGCTGCAACCGCCCGTAACGGCCCATCGTGTCGACGACGTCGACCAGCAACGGTTGCGGCACCGGATAGCGGGCCCATCGCACGAGCGCGTCGACGACCTGCTCCGCGTCGTGACCGGCGGCACGGGCGTTCCAGAGCGCGAGCGGCGTCACACGGTAGGTGTGCACGTGCTCCGGGGCGCGCTCCAGCTCGGCGAACGGGGCGATCGCAGCCCGCGCCTCGGCCGAGTCCGGGTGGTCGACCTCGAGCAGAAGGGTCTTGTCGGATTGCACGATCAGCGGACCGTCGGTCACGGAGCGAATCCCTTCGACGTCGGAAATCGGAGCAGCGCAAGACCGCCGGGCGACGAGCGGAGACGAACGGTCAACCTGCGTCACCGCACGTGACCGGAGGGTGAGCGCCGCTACGCCGCGCGGGACGACCCCGCGATGGGGGCTAGACTCCTGAGCCGTCCGCCATGCACAGACGAGACCCTGCACGATCATATCCGCCCGGCTCCCCCGGAGCGCGGCAGCCGCCGCTTCCGTGTCCGCGCGGAGACGGCCGGGAGGGATCGTCGTGACCCGAAAGGCGCACCGGACCCGCTGATGCTCCCCCTCCGCGACGCCACACGGCCGGCCCGGCCGCCCGCCGCCCGCCGGGACCACCCGGGAGCGCCCATGCCCGTGCCCGGACCGGAGACCGACAGGGAGACCGCGCCGTGACCACCGTGACCAGCACGGAACGCCCGAGCACCCTCGCGGAACGACTCAACCCCCGGAACTGGAGCCTGGTCACCAAGCTGGTGGTCGTGGGCCTGGTGCCGACGGTGCTCGCGCTGAGCATCGGCGCGATCCGGGTCGTCGACCAGGCCAACGTCGCCGAGGAGCTCGGCCGAGGCAGCGGCCTGGTGGAGGTTCACCAGCAGCTCAAGACGCTGACCGGGGCACTGCAGACCGAGCGTGACGTCGCCGCCACCTTCGTCGCCGGCAACCGGGTCGGGGACCGCGCGCAGGTCGAGGGCGCGCAGGCCGCGACCGACGAGGCACTGCGGAACACCACCGCCCAGCTCGACGCTGCCGAGGAGCAGGAGCCGCAGCTGGCCGCCGCGCGCCGACAGGCGGAGACCACACTGGGGCAGCTCCCGGTGATTCGCTCGCAGGTCGCGGGCGGCCCCACCCCCGCGGCCGACGTGGCCCTGCGCTACACCTCGATCGTGCAGCGCACGCTCGCGCTGGACCGGGCACTGGTCGGGCGGCTGCAGACCGCCGAGACGGCCGGTCTGACCACCGCGATCGCCGCCGGTGCGACCGCCCGCGAGTCGCTGCAGCTGGAGCGCACCGTGGTGAACGCCGCGCTCGCCTCCGGCCAGCTCGACGAGGCCTCGCGCGCGCGGATGAACACCGCCGAGGCCGCGTTCCGGACCGCGGCGGGTGACGTGGCGCTGGCACTCACCCAGGACCAGGCCGGTGCCTTCGGCGACTTCGCCGCCGGGCCGGTCGACGCCGAGCGGACCGCGCTGCGCGACCAGGTGCTGGCCACCCCGGCCGGTGAGGCGCCGCAGGTGGACGCGGCCGCGTGGAACGCCGCCGTGGACCGTTCGACGCAGGCGGTCGACGAGTCGACGCAGGCCGCCGAGCAGGCGTTCGTGGACCGGCGGACCGCCGCAGCCGAGCAGGCCGGCAACACCGCGGGCCTCAACTCGGTGCTGCTGATGCTGACCCTGCTGCTCACCGGCGGCATCATCCTGCTGCTGGGCAGGCAGATGGTCCGCTCGCTGCGGCTGCTGCGCAGCTCGGCACTGGACGTCGCGGAGCGCAAGCTCCCCGCCGCCGTCGAGGGCATGCGTTCGGGTCAGGCACCGAACGCGCTGGTCGAGCCGGTGCCGCTGGACAGCCGCGACGAGATCGGCGAGGTCGCCAGGGCGTTCGACGCGGTGCACGGCCAGGCGATCCGCCTGGCCGCCGACCAGGTCGCGCTGCAGCAGAACGTCAACAGCATGTTCGTCAACCTCTCCCGGCGCTCGCAGGCGCTCGTCGAGCGCCAGCTGCAGCTGATCGAGCAGCTGGAGAGCAACGAGCAGGACCCGGACCAGCTCTCCAACCTGTTCCAGCTCGACCACCTCGCCACCCGTATGCGGCGCAACAGCGAGAACCTGCTGGTTCTCGCCGGCACCGATCTCGCCAAGCGGAACGTGGCACCGGTGCAGGTGGTGGACGTGCTGCGGGCCGCGGTGTCCGAGGTCGAGCAGTACCAGCGGGTCGTCGTCCAGACCCCGCCGAACGCCACCATCGCCGGCCGGGCGGCGAACGACCTCGTCCACCTGCTCGCCGAGCTGCTGGACAACGCGACGAACTTCTCCCCGCCGGACTCCCAGGTCGTCATGAGCACGACCCGCACCGCCGACGAGTCGCTGCTGATCGAGATCTCCGACCGCGGTGTCGGCATGCTCGACGCCGAGCTGGCCGACGCGAACCAGCGGCTCTCCGGCCCGGCCGAGGTCGACGTCTCGGCGTCGCGCCGGATGGGCCTGTTCGTGGTCGGCCGGCTGGCGGCCCGGCACCGGATCGGTGTCCGGCTCGCGTCCGCGGCGGCGGGTGGCGGTTCCGGGGGGCTCAGTGCCTCGGTGAGCGTGCCTGCGGACCTGGTGCCCTCGGCACAGCTTCCCGAGCAGCGCCGCGACGGCGGGCCGAGCGCCGCGTTCCCCGTCCCGCAGGCACCGCCCCCGCCGGCTCCGGAGCTGCCGGGGCCCTCCGCCGGGCGTGCCGCCCCGGAGGGCGGCGACCGTCGGGTCGCGGTCAACGGGGCAGGCCGCGGCGGTCCGCTGCCGTCGATGGTCGCCGGATCCGACGGGCCGCTGACCCCGACGTTCGAGGCGGGCAGCACCGCCACCGGTGGGGCGCGCAACGGCTCCGCCGCGGCGCTGCCGACCCGCAGGCCGGGCTCGTCGCTGCGCAAGAACGCCCCGGAGGCCGCCGGCGACGCGGCCGGAGGGCCGGAGATCGCCCCGAACGGGATCGCCCCCGGCGGGATGCAGTCGTTCGCGCCGTCCCGTGAGGCGCCCGCGACCGAGGAGCGCACCCCGGCCGACGTGTTCACCCCCGTCGAGGACGAGCCGGCCGTGGGCGGGTCCGGCGCCGCCCCGAGCGGCGGCACGGACGGTGACCTTCCGCCGCAGGGACCCGGCCAGGACCTGCCTGCCGCCCCGGCCCCGGCCGGGGACGGCGAGGAGCCCGGTTCCGGCGACGACCCGGCCGAGGGGACGGCCGGGCCCGACGCCACCACCACCGAGGAGCGCGAGGAGGCGGGGCGGCCGGGCATGGGCCCCGCAGCGGCACTCGGGCTCGGCGGCGCCTTCGCCGCGGGCGCCGCGGCGACCCGCTCCGGTGACCGCGGGCCCGAGCGTGATCTCGACGAGACCGTCGTCATGGGCGCGGCCACCGACGACGGCCCGGCCGATGACGACGTCACCGGCCCCGGCCAGGGCGGCTCCGAGCAGGTGGCCGGGCGCGGCACCGATCCGGCCGGCCGAGCGACCCCCACAGGGGAGGACCTCGACGGCCCCGCCGCGGTGAAGCCGTCCGCTGCCGCCGAGGTATCCACCGATTCCGAGATCTCCGGTGCCACCGCCGACTCCGCCGACTCCGCCGAGGCCACGGTCTCCGGGGCCTCCACCGATTCCGGTGACGCCGCGGGTTCCGGTGACTCCGGTGGCCCGACAGGCACCGGAGTCACCGGGGCCACCGACGACGCGGCCCCGCGGGCCGCGGTCGGCGCGGCGGTGGACCCGGCCGCGGCGACCGGGCCCGACGACGCCGAGGGCAGCAGCAGGACCGGCGACCGGGACGAGACCTCGGACGACACCACCGAAGACGGGACACACGGCCGGGCGGACGGCGCCGCAGGCGTCACCGGCGCGCGGCCTGGTTCCGAGGAGCCGGCCACCGGGGACACCGCCCCGGCCGGGGCCGGCGACAAGGCCGGGCCCGGGGGGACCGGTCACACGACGACCGGCCGCACTACCGACACCCGGTCGATGCCTGCGGTGGGGCCCTCGGGCCGGGAACCGATGGGTGGCCCTCCCGGCGCCCGCCCGCACGGGGCCCGGCCCGGCCCGGCCCCGCGACCGGTGATGCCCGGCGGGCCCGGCCCGGCCCTGCCGGCCCGGCGTCCGTCGCCGGGCCCCGGCCGGGGCGGCCCGGTCCCGGCTCCGGACGGACGCCCCGCGCCCGGCCCGAACGGCGCCCCGCTGCCCAAGCGGCCGATCACCGCCCGCGGCCCCGTCGACGGCAGGCCTCCCGCCGGGCGGCCGGGCCAGGGCCCGGCCCAGGACGAGTTGTTCGCGCCGAAGGTGCCGGTCGAGGGGGACCGGGGCCAGCTGCGCCGCCCGGGGGCCCTGGAGGCGGCCCGGTCGCAGCAGAACGGCTTCGACATGAGCCAGACGACGCCGATCTTCGACGACATCGCCTCGGCGTGGTTCCGGTCCAACCGTTCGGTGCCGGTCCGCTGGCAGGACGGCTCACCTGCCCAGGCCGACGGCCCGTCCGGGCCGCCGGACGCGCCGTCCGGCCGGGCCGGTGCGGCGGGCTTCGCGTCGCCCGCCGACGACGCCTGGCGACAGGCGCGAGAAGTCGCCGGGGAGGAATCCGGGATCGACGATCCGGACGAGACCACCTCGGCGGGGCTGCCCAAGCGGCGACCGCGCGCGCGGCTGCTGCCCGGCAGTGCGGCAGGATCGACAGTGCTCAGCCCCGCTCCGGCAGGCGAGCCACGCACCGCGGAGAGCGTGCGCGGCCGGCTGGCGAGCTACCAGCAGGGTGTGCGCCAGGGCCGGGAGAGCGCCTCCGGCAGGCAGTACGCCTCCCGCACCACGACCGACGGCACCCCCGAGCCGTCCGGTGACCGAACGAACCAGACCGACCCTGAGGAGAACCAGTGAGGGCACCGCAGGCACAGCCCAGCCAGAGCCGTTTCGGTTGGTTGGTCACCAACTTCGCGGAGCGCGTCCCCGGCGTCGCGCACGCGATCGTGGTGTCGGCCGACGGGCTTCTGCTGACGGCGTCGGACCGGCTCCCCCGGGACCGGGCCGACCAGCTCGCGGCCGTCGCGTCCGGTCTCATCAGCCTGACCCAGGGTGCGGCCCGGTGCTTCGACGCGGGCGGTGTGGTGCAGACCGTGGTGGAGATGGACCGGGGGATCGTGCTGCTGATGTCCATCAGCGACGGTTCCTGCCTGGCCGTGCTCGCCTCGCCGAGCTGCGACATCGGCCTGGTCGGTTACGAGATGACGCTGCTGGTCGACCGGGTCGGCCAGCTCCTCACCCCGGAGCTCCGCGCGGAGCTGCAGGGCTCGTTCGGGCCCTGAGCACACGTCATGAACCCCATCGCAGCAGGATCGGCCAGGGTAGGTGAGATCCGATGACACAGGACCCGGGTGGACAGGGCCCCGAGCCCACGTTCGCCGACGTGATGAACGGGTTCAGCCTGGACTCCAAGCGCAAGCCCAGGAAACGGCGATGGGGCTGGGGCCGGGCCGAGGACGAGGCGCCCGAGGAGCCCCCGCGGCAGGCGCCGCCGCCGTCGCCCGCCGAGATGACCGGTCCGATCAGCGGGTCGGCGGCCTACGGGCCGCCGCCCACGCCCGGTGAGTGGGATGCACACCACGGTGACGTGCCTTCCCCGCACCCCGGTCCGGCATCCGCGCCGGCGGCGCCGCCTCCGCCCGCTCCCGGTGGGGCCTCGTTCGTGCGGCCCTACGCCTGGACCCGGGGCCGCACGAAGTCGGGATACGAGCTGGCCATCGAGACGCTCGTCTCGGTCAGCAGCCGGGCCCGCAGCCAGCTGGAGCGGTTGCCGATGGAGCACCGCACCGTCGCCGACCTGCTGGCCGAGCAGACCCGCTCGGTCGCCGAGGTCGCGGCGCTGCTCTCGCTCCCCCTGGGCGTGGCCCGGGTACTGCTCGGGGACATGGCCTCGGGCGGCACGGTGACCGTTCACCAGACCGCGAGCACCCCCGGCGACGTGCCGGACCTCGCGCTGATGGAAAGGGTGTTGAGTGGACTCCGTCGGCTCTAGGCCACAGCCGCCACAGCCGCCCCGGCCCGTCGCGCGGACCGCGACGATGTCGGCCAAGATCGTCGTCGCCGGCGGGTTCGGCGTCGGCAAGACCACCTTCGTCGGGTCGGTCTCGGAGATCATGCCGCTGACCACCGAGGCGGTGATGACCGAGGCGAGCTCGTCGCACGACGATCTCTCGGCCACCCCCAACAAGCGCTCGACGACGGTCGCGATGGACTTCGGCCGCGTCTCGTTGGACTCCGACCTGGTGCTCTACCTGTTCGGGACGCCCGGCCAGCAGCGCTTCTGGTTCATGTGGGACGACCTGGTCCGGGGCGCGATCGGTGCCGTCGTGCTGGTCGACACCCGGCGGCTCGCCGACTCGTTCGCCGCGATCGACTTCTTCGAGGACCGGAACCTGCCCTACGTGGTCGGGGTGAACGTCTTCGACGGCCACCTGCAGCACGGGCTGGAGGACGTCCGCGAGGCGATGTCGATCGACCCGTCCGTCCCGATGGTGGTGTGCGACGCCCGGCACCGGCAGTCGACGAAGGAGACGTTGATCGCGCTGGTCCAGCACGCGATGCACCAGCGGATGGCAGCGGGCGCCCGCTAACGCTCGACCGGCGCGATCGATGTGATCCGGTGCAGCTGGATCCGGCGGAGCTCTCCGTCGAGTGCGTCGCGGCCCTCGACGACTCCCCCGCCCACCGAGGTGGGGGCCAGCACCCGGTCGCCCGCGACGCCGTGACCGTCGACGAACCCGATCCACACGGTCCGGCCCTCGCGGACCGCCGCCTGCAGCGACGCCAGGTTGCCGGTCGATCCGGTGGCCTCCCGGCGACCGGCGACGCTGTCCCGCACCCCGGCGAGCGCGTCGCCGGCCCGCAGTCGTTCGACGAGCTCGTCGGTCCGGTCCGTGGTGTCGGCCCCGGCCGGTCCGGGACGCGGGCCCGTCCCCCGTCGCCTCGACTCCGCCCGCCTGCCCCGGGCGGCCATGTCGAGCACCGCGCCGCCCGCGTCCTCGGCAGCCGGGCTGAACCCGGCCGCCCGCAGGCCGTCCAGCACCTCGGCCAGCGGCAGCGAGCTCACCAGCACGGTCGGCGCGATCCGGCGCAGACCCAGCTCGGCGGTGCCCTCCTTGGCCAGCACCTCCGAGAGCAGCACCTCGTCGTCGGAGCGCAGGAAGCAGGCGACCGCGCCGCCACGTAGCCGGCCGTGTCGCCGGGCGACGTCGTCGACCAGGTAGGTGAGGGTCTGCGGGACCGGGGTCCGGGACCGCTTGGCGAGGACCTCCTTCACGTCCTCCGCGGTGCGCCCGGTGTCCAGCGCGCGACGCAGGCTCCGCTCGGTGAAGCGGTAGACGGTGGCCCCACCGGCCGACTCGACCTCGGCGAGCACCGACAGCTCGTGCGCCAGGTCGGCGGAGAGCCGGCCGGGTGCGACGGCGGTCAGGTCGGCCTGCAGCAGGATCTCCTCCACCGGGGCGGGCAGCGCAGCGTGCAGCGCGGCGGCCACCGCGGTCGGGTTGCGGGCCTCGCGGGTCACCGGATCGAGCAGCACCCGCCCGGCCGTGGTGAGCGCATCGAGCGCGACGACACCGATCGTGGTCGCCTCGGCGAGCGTCCAGCCGACCAGCTCGTCGCGCAACCGGCCACCCCGCCGTGGCGCGGCCCAGGCCAGGATCCGGGCCAGGTCCGGAGCGGACCCGACGGACGTGCCGGCGGGCAGGTCGGCGAGCGCCTGCAGGATCCGGCGCCGGTCCCGCGCCGCGGGTGGCCTGCGCGGACCGTCGGAGAGCGCGGTGACCGGCTTGTCGGCGTCGTCCCGGCGGCCGACCAGGCCGGGCAGCCGGGGCAGCTCCAGCCAGGTCCGGGCGAGCACCGCCCAGCGCGACTCCTCGGGGGCGCTACCCCAGATGTCGGCTGTCGGTGTGGGCAGCCACTCCGGTGTGCTCGACTCGCTCTCGGCGATGAGATCAGCCGCGTAGAGGATCTCCAGGACGAGCGCGACCGTCGTCTCGTCGGTCCCCGCCTCCTTCGCGGCCCGGCGCAGGTCGCGCACCCCGAACCCGCCGGAACGGAGCACGCCCGGCCCGTCGGTCGCCAGGAACTCCAGCACGAGATCGACCCGGCGCAGGAACTCCAGCGCCGCCCCGGCACCGGTGCCGTCCACGACGGACGGGTCCCGCTCGCGCAGCGGGACGTCCGGCCGGGACAGGTCGAGCGGACCCATCGGCCGGTCGCCCCGCAGGGCGAGCGCGACCTGCCGGGGCAGCTCCACGGTGTCCGGGTCGCGCAGCAGCAGGAGCCCGCGCGAGACCAGTGCACCGACCGCGCCGGAACCGTCCCCCGCATTGCGGGAGCGCCCGATCGGCGGGCCCTTGGCGAGCACCTCGAGCACCGAACGCTCCTCGGGCGTGGTGGCGGCCAGCAGCGCGTCCAGTTCGGACGTGGCGGCCGGACCGGTCGCCTCGCGACCGAGCCCGGCCGGGAACGGCCCCACCACCTCGGCGGCCGCCGGGACCGCGGACAGCGCCTCGTCCGGGCCCCACACCAGCGCGCGTCCACGCAGCGGACCGAGCCCCTCGACGAACGTCCGCCGGTCGACGTCCGGGCCGAGCCAGCGGCGCGGACCGGAATCGGCCCGCGTCCCGTCCACCGGGGCGCGCGTCGCACCGGACAGCACGAGCGCCTCCAGCACGGTCAGCGCGACCGTGCCGAGGTCCTCGCAGGCACGTTGCACCGACGCCCGGATGGAGGCCCGGGTCGCCAGCACCGTGAGATCACCGGGCGGGGGGACGGCGAGGTCCGGACGCGCGCGGAGCAGCGCGGCGAGGAACCCGTCGTCCTGCCCGCGCAGCCACTCGACCAGGGACGTCTGCACCACCGCCAGGGTAGTCGGTGGTGCGGGCCGCACCGGTGCGGACAGGGCACGTGGACGTCGGCGATACTGGACGGGACACCGCACGATGCTGGAGGAACCGATGGCGTCCAAGCCCGCCGACCCGAACCGGATCGACCCGAACTGGCCGGACCTGCCGGACGGCGGGCACGCGGTCACCGAGCTCATGGGCACCGTGCAGGGCAACATGTCGCCGTTCGGCGACGTCGAGTTCCCCGTGGACGACGTGCCCTACGAGCACCCGGTCACCGAGATCAACCGCTGACCGTGGTCGCGGGTCTGCTCCTCGCCGGCGGCGCCGGGCGCCGCATGGGCACCCCGAAGGCGATGGTACGGCTGCACGGGGAGCCGCTGGCGGTCCGTGCCGTGAAGGCGTTGCAGGCGGGCGGCTGCGGACCGGTGACGGTCGTGCTGGGCGCCCGCGCCGACGACGTCACCGACGTGCTGCGCGCGGCCGGCCTCGGCACCGAGGGCAGCGACGTCGGGGTCGTGGTCGCGGAGGACTGGGACGAGGGCATGGGCGCGTCGCTGCGGCGCGGCCTGGGTGCGCTGACCCACCTGCCCGGCACCGGGGCCGCCCTGGTCCACCTGGTGGACCTGCCCGGGGTCGGCCCCGAGGCGATCCGGCGGGTCGCCGAGGGAGCGGGCCATTCGTCGCTGCGCCGGGCAGCCTACGGCGGCGTGCCCGGCCATCCCGTGCTGCTCGGCCGGGACCACTGGTCGGGTGTGGCCGGAGCGTCCACCGGCGACGCGGGCGCCCGCGGCTACCTGGCCGGGCACCCGGCCCTGGAGCTCGTCGAGTGCGGTGACGTCGCCGACCCCGACGACGTCGACACCCCGGCCCAGCTGCGGCGCCTGGCCGGGGCGTGACCCGCTCGCCGGGTCAGACGTTGACGACCTGACCCGGGTGGATCAGCTGACCCGCACCCAGGTGCGGGTTCTTGGCCAGCAGGGTCTTCCAGTGGCCGACGCCGTGCGCCGCCGCGATCTTGCCGAGGGTGTCGCCCGCCTGCACGGTGTAGGTGCCGCCCGACGCGGGGGCGCTGAGCTTCACCCGCGCGGGTGCCTGGGTGCCGGCGTCACGCTCGACGGTGCGCGGGGTGGCGGCCCCCGAGGCACCGGTCTTCTTCGAGCACGAGGGCCAGGCGTTCCAGCCCTGCCCGGCCAGCACCTTCTCGGCGACGGCGATCTGCTCGGCGCGGGTGGCCTGGTGCGCGGAGGGGGCGTACTCGGCGCCGCCGAACGCCTTCCAGGTGGTCGGGCTGAACTGCAGTCCGCCGTAGTAGCCGTTGCCGGTGTTGATGGACCAGTTCCCGCCGCTCTCGCACTGGGCGAGCTTGTCCCAGGTGGCGTCGCTGGCCGCGTTCGCGGTCGGGACGAGCACCATCATGGGTGCGCCGAGCACGGCGCCTGCGACGGCCGTCCGGGCGATCGTCCGCCCGGTCGCGCTGGGTTTGCGGTGCTTGCCGCGGTATCGAGCCATGGCACGGGTCTCCCCCGTGGCGCGTCCGACCAGCGCCCGGGGAGTTGGGCGCCGGATCCGTGGCCGGGGAGTGGCCGCCGGATCCGCCTGGCTGTCGGCCCTGTCCCACGTAGTACCTCGGGGGCCGGTGGCCGCCGGACAGGGAGCACTGCGGCACCGGGGCCCGTCCGCATAGGGGAGTCGGTCGGGCCGGGATCGAAGGTAGGTGACGTCCGGTCGACGCGGAAGCCGTCCGGCACCCGGCGTGTCTCCGGGCGAACCGGGCACACCAAGATCGAATGAATGGTTTCCGCTGGTAGCAATGCCCGATCACGAACGCGAAACGCACCGGGAAACAGAGTGTTGTAAACAACAAACGTGATACACATCACTTCTTATCGGGTGCTGGCCGGTCGGGCCGGGCACCCCGCGCGTGCGGCACCGCCGTAGGGTCGGCGGGGTGAGTAGGGAGCTCAGCCACGTCGACGAGGCCGGGGCGGCCCGCATGGTGGACGTCTCGGGCAAGCAGCCCGGACCCCGCGCGGCGGTCGCCACCGGCGTCCTGCGGACCACCGCCGAGGTGATCCGGCTGCTGGAGTCCGACGGTCTGCCCAAGGGCGACGCGCTGGCCACCGCCCGGATCGCCGGGATCATGGGCGCCAAGCGCACCCCGGACCTGGTCCCGCTCTGCCATCCGATCGCGATCAGCGGGGTCACCCTGGACCTGGTGACCGGCACCGGTGACACCACCGGCCGGGTCGAGATCCGGGCCGAGGTGCGGACCACCGACCGCACGGGCGTCGAGATGGAGGCGCTCACCGCGGTCGCCGTCGCCGGCCTCACGCTGCACGACATGATCAAGGCCGTGGACCCGGCGGCCGTGCTGGACGCGGTACGGGTCGAGCGCAAGGACGGCGGGAAGACCGAACACTGGACCCGGCCGGAGCACCGGTCGTGAGCGGCCGGACCGCGCGGGTCGTCACCGCGTCGAACCGGGCGGCCGCCGGCGTCTACGCCGACCGGGCCGGGCCGGTGATCGCCGCCTGGCTGCGCGAGCGCGGCTACGAGACCCCCGATCCGGCGGTGGTCCCGGACGGTGATCCGGTCGGCTCCGCGCTGCGGGCCGCCGTCGACGACGACGTCGACGTCGTGATCACCACCGGTGGCACCGGCATCTCGCCCACCGATGCCACCCCGGAGGCCACCCGGGCCGTGATCGACCACGAGGTGCCGGGCCTGGCCGACGCGATCCGGCGGGCCGGCGAGCCGGTCGTGCCCACCGCCGTGCTGTCCCGTGGGGTGGCGGGTGTCGCACGCCGCACCCTGGTCGTGAACCTGCCCGGTTCCCCGGGTGGGGTGAAGGACGGTCTCGGTGTGCTCGAGCACGTGCTCGACCACGCCGTCGACCAACTGCGCGGAGGTGACCACTGATGGGTGCAGAGGTGTTGCGCGCCGCCGTCGGCGAGGAGCCGCTCGACGTCGACGAGCACGCGCGGCTCGTCGAGCACGCCGCGGCCGGCGCGGTCGTGACCTTCGCCGGTGTGGTCCGCGACCACGACGGCGGCAGGTCGGTGCAGGGGCTGGAGTACAGCGCCCACCCCACCGCGGCACGGATCGTCGCCGAGGTGGCCGAGCAGGTCGCCGCGAACACCGCGGGCGTCCGCGCGCTGGCGGTGAGCCACCGGATCGGCCCGCTGGCGATCGGTGAGGTCGCACTGGCCTGCGCGGTCGCGGCCGAGCACCGCGGTCAGGCGTTCACCGCCTGCGCCGAGCTGGTGGACGAGGTGAAGCGGCTGCTGCCGGTGTGGAAGCACCAGCGTTTCGCCGACGGCACCGACGAGTGGGTCAACTCGACCTGAGCGGTGCCCCGTCACCCCTGCCCCCCGGGAAACCGGAACGGCCCGGGCGCCTCCGCGCAGGGAGGTGGCCCGGGCCGTCGTCCGCCGGGGTGGATGCTGGGGACACACACCCCGATCCGCGGCCCCGGATGGCGGTCCGGGGCGGCGGTCGTGGTCGGTCAGCCCAGCTTGAGGGTCTGCCCCACGCTGATCAGGTTGACGTTCGCGATGCCGTTCAGCGAGGCGAGCCGCGCGACCGTGGTGCCGTTCGCCGCGGCGATCCGGCCCAGCGTGTCGCCGGAGCGGACGGTGTAGGAACCGCTGCCCGACGCCGCCGGAGCGGCCGGAGCGGCCGGGGCCGACGCCTTCACGCGCTTGCCCGGCTCGGCCACGTGGCCACGGATGCCCAGCTTCGAGGAGCAGGCGGGCCATGCGCCCCAGCCCTGCGCCGCGAGCACCCGCTCGGCGACCGCGATCTGCTCGGCCCGGCTGGCGTTGTGCGCCGATCCGGTGCCGCCGAAGGCGCGCCAGGTGCTCGGCGCGAACTGCAGCCCGCCGGAGTACCCGTTACCCGTGTTGATCGACCAGTTGCCACCGCTCTCGCACTGCGCGAGCTGGTCCCAGACGCTGTCCGGGGCGGCGTTGGCGGTGCCGGCGATCGCGGCCGTGGCGCCGACCGTGACGAGTCCTGCCACGGCCACGCGCAGGAGACTTCGGCCCTTGGGTCCCTGAGACATTGCTGTACTCCCACCGCGCCGGCCCGATCAGCTCGCACGTCCGCGCAATGGTCCCCGGGCACGGATGTGCCCACCGTTCGCCGCGGGGGAGCGTCGATCGGGACCGGGGAGCGACGTCTGCGACGCCCGCGGAAGTACTCGCTGTCGTCCCCGTCCCGTTCTTGGTCCTCGACGGACCGGGCTGCCGCAGGACGGGGGTCGTTCGGCGCGGCGGGCCCGGATGTTTGCTCGTTCAACTGGCCGCTCCGGTCGGACCGGCCGCTGAGAAAGGTGAATGCCGGAAAGGAATTCGTCAATCAGCGACAGGGTGAGCGAAATCATGGTTGCAACCGTGTAATTATCAGATCGACCCCAAACGTGCTGGTCAACGGCGTCACATCACGGACGTATCACGCGAGCGTGAACTGTTCCTGATCGGAAGCATCTCGAACCTTCCCGACGCCCCGTTCGTCGGTACGGGGATGGGCCGGGCCCCCGCGCCCGGCCCGTGGCCGGGTGCGCGACCGCCTGCTGTGGCCCTCCGCCGCACCCGTCCGGCATGCTGGTTCGGTGAACGACTCCGCACCGGCCGGCGCCGGCCCGACCGGCCCCGCCGAGCTCGCCGCCGCACTGCGCGCGACCGGTTACCTGGCCGACGACGGGCTCGCGACGGCGACCTACCTGGCGATGCAGATGAACCGCCCGCTGTTCTGCGAGGGCGAGCCGGGCACCGGCAAGACCGCGCTGGCCCAGGCGCTCGCGCAGTCCCTCGACGCCCCGCTGATCCGGCTCCAGTGCCACGACGGCATCGACGCCGCGCAGGCCCTCTACGACTGGGACTTCCCCCGCCAGCTGCTGCACCTGCGCACCCTCGAGGCCACCACCGGCGCCGACGGCAGGCTCGATCCCGACGCCGTCGAGCACAGCCTCTACGACGAACGGTTCCTCCTCGCCCGCCCCATCCTGCGCGCCCTGCGCACCACACCCTCGGTCCTGCTCATCGACGAGATCGACCGCGCCGACGACGAGTTCGAGGCCTTCCTGCTCGAGGTCCTGACCGAGCACGCCGTCACCATCCCCGAGCTCGGCGAGATCCGGGCGAGCACCCCACCGATCGTCGTCCTCACCTCGAACCGGACCCGCGAGGTGCACGACGCACTCAAACGTCGCTGCCTCTACCTCTGGTTGGAGCACCCCTCGATCGAGCGCGAGATCGAGATCCTGCACAGCAGGCTGCCGGAGGTCCCGGAGCGGCTGGCGGCCTCGGTCGCGCGCGCGGTGCAGAAGCTGCGCCACGCCGACCTGATCAAGCCTCCGGGTGTCGCCGAGACCCTCGACTGGGCCCGCGCGCTGCAGCTCATCGGGGCCCGGCACCTGGACCCGGAGTCCGCCGCACGCACCCTCGGGGCCGTGCTCAAGTACCGGGAGGATGCCGACCGCGTGCACAAACAGCTCGACACGCTGCTGGCGTCCTGACCGTGCCCGCCGCCGAACAGCTCGCCGCCGACACCCTGCTCACCGGGCTCGTCGGTTTCACCGAGGTGCTGCGCGCCGCGGGGGTCCCGGTCACCGGGGACCGGGTCGCCGCGTTCGTCGAGGCCCTCGAGACGCTCGACGTCACCGACCGGGAGCAGGCGTACTGGGCCGGGCGGCTGACCCTGTGCGCCGACCCGGACGACGTCCTGCGCTACGACCTGGCCTTCCCCGCCTGGTTCGAGCCGTCCCAGGGGCGCCGCGCCACCAACCGCGACGAGCGGCCACCGGCCCCGCCGAAACTGGCCGCGCTCGTCCCCGGGCGGGAGGGCGCCGGTGACGACGACGCCGAGGACGGCCCTCAGATCAAGGCCGCGGCCACCGGCACCGAGGTGCTGCGCAGCCGCGACCTCGCCGAGCTCTCCCCCGCCGAGCGTGAGCACCTGCGCCGGTTGATGACGCTGCTCCGGCCGGAGCCGCCCACCCGGGCGTCACGACGCAAGCACCGGGCCGTCCACGGTGCACCCGATCCGCAGCGGACACTGCGTACCGCGCTGCGCAACCAGGGTGAGCTCTCGCGGATCCGGCGCCGGGACGTGTCGCGGCGGCCGCGCAAGGTCGTCCTGCTGATCGACGTGTCGGGATCGATGGAGCCCTACGCGGACGCGCTGATGCGGTTCGCGCACGTGTTCGTGCGTCGCGCACCGCGCTCGGTGGAGGCGTTCACCCTCGGCACCCGGCTCACCCGGATCACCCGCGAGCTGCGCCAGCGCGATCCCGAGCGGGCGCTCGGCGCCGCCGGGAAGGCGATCCCCGACTGGTCGGGCGGGACCCGTCTGGGTGAGGTGCTGAAGGCGTTCGTCGACCGCTGGGGCCGCCGCGGGGCCGCCCGCCGGGCGGTCCTGGTGGTCTTCTCCGACGGCTGGGAGCGGGGCGGGACCGAGCTGCTCGGCGAGCAGGTCGAGCAGCTGGCGCGGCTGGGCCACCGGCTGGTCTGGGTGAATCCGCACGCGGGCAAGGACGGCTACTCGCCGGTCCAGGGGGGAATAGTCGCGGCCCTGCCGCACTTGGACGATCTGCTGGCCGGGCACAGCCTGGACACGCTCGAGAAACTGCTGAAGGTGGTCAGAGATGCGTGACGTCATCGAGCAGCTGGAAGGCTGGTGGCGCAAGGGCGAGCCGGCAGCGCTGGCGACGGTGGTCGGGACCTTCCGCTCCGCGCCACGCCAGCCCGGTGCCTCGATGCTCGTCGGGCCCGGCGGGGAGGCGGTCGGATCGGTCTCCGGCGGTTGCGTCGAGGGCGCGGTCTACGAGCTGGGCCAGCAGGTGCTGGCCGAGGGCCGGCCGGTGCTGCAGCGCTACGGCGTGTCCGACGACGACGCCTTCGCGGTGGGCCTGACCTGCGGCGGGATCCTGGACATCTTCGTGGAGAAGGTGACCCCGCAGACCTACGAGCAGCTCGGCCGGATCAGCGAGGCGATCCGGGCCGAGGAGCCGGTCGCGGTCGCGACCGTCGTCGCCGGGCCGTCCGAGCGGCTCGGCACGCGGCTCATCGTGTGGCCGGACCGGGTCGAGGGCGGGACCGGATCGGACCGGATCGACGACGCCGTGCGCGACGACGTGCGCGGGTTGCTCGACTCCGGCCGCAACGCCACCCTCACCTACGGCGTCAACGGTGAGCGGCGCGGCGAGGGTCTGCAGGTCTTCGTCGAGTCGTTCGCGCCGCCGCCGCGGATGATCGTGTTCGGCGCGATCGACTTCGCGGCCGCGGTGGCCAGGATGGGCTCGTTCCTCGGGTTCCGGGTGACGGTCTGCGACGCCCGCCCGGTGTTCGCCACGGCGAGCCGGTTCCCGGGAGCGAACGAGGTCGTCGTCGAGTGGCCGCACCGGTACCTGCAGGCCGAGGCCGACGCGGGCCGGATCGACCAGCGCACCGCGCTCTGCGTGCTGACCCACGACCCGAAGTTCGACGTGCCGCTGCTGGAGGTCGCGCTGCGGTTGCCCGCGGTGGGCTACATCGGCGCGATGGGATCGCGGCGCACCCACGACGACCGCATCGAGCGGCTGCGGGAGAGGGGCGTGACCGACGCCGAGATCGCCCGGATGTCCTCACCGATCGGGCTCGACCTGGGCGCCAGGACGCCCGAGGAGACGGCCGTCTCGATCGCCGCCGAGATGATCGCACAGCACTGGGGCGGTGCCGGGATCCCGTTGGCCGAGCGGGAGGGCCCGATCCACGCCACCTGACGCGTCCGCCCTCTGCTTTCGGAGAGGGCGCTGCACTCCCCCGACCTGCGGATCCCCCTGTACCGTGGGCCGCAACCTCGAAGCGGGAGGAGGGCAGCGTGGTCCTCACCGGTCCATCCGGCGGCGCCGCGCGGGACACCGTGCTGGTGCTGGACGGCGGCCCGGCGCATCCCGGTTCCCGCGGTGGCTACACGGTCCGTTCTCCGGAGTGCCCGCGCGAGACCCGGCCGCGGCTGTCGAAGTTCCACGCCCCCGAGATCGTCTTCGGGCCCGACTCGCTGCCCGAGTCGGCCCATGCGGCCGTGCGCCTGGGGGCCCACCGGCCGTTCGTCGTCACCGACCCGGGAGTGACCGAAGCGGGTTGGCCCGCCGAACTGCTGCGGCACTTGCGGTCAGCCGGGATGCGCCCGCAGCTGTGGAACGAGATCACCCCGAACCCCAAGGACCACGAGATCCAGGCGGGTTTCGAGCGGTACCGGGATTCCGGCTGCGACGTGGTCGTCGGTATCGGCGGCGGCTCGGTGATCGACGCCGCGAAGGGCGTCGCCCTGCTCGCCGCGAACGGTGGCGCGATCGGGGACTACGAGGGCATCGACCGGATCTCCCACCCGATCCCACCGCTGGTGATGGTGCCCTCGACCTCGGGGACCGGGGCGGACGTCTCGCAGTTCTGCATCATCACCGACACCGCCCGGCTCACCAAGATCACCATCATGGGCCGGGCCCTGGTCCCGGACGTCTCGGTGATCGACCCGCGGCTGCTGGTGACGATGCCGGACTGGCTCAACGCCGCGACCGGACTGGACGCGCTGACCCACGGCATCGAGGCGTTCGTCTCGCTGGCCCACGGCCCGCTCACCGACACGCACGCGCTGCACGCGGTCGCACTCGTGCACGCCAACCTGCCGACCACGATGATCCGCCGCCGCGACGACGGTCCGCGCACGGCGATGGCGCAGGCCGCGCTCGAGGCCGGTCTCGCCTTCACCAACGCGATCCTCGGCGCCACGCACGCGATGAGCCACCAGGTCGGCGGCATGCTCGACCTGCCGCACGGGTTGATCAACGGCATCCTGCTGCCGCACGTCATCCGGTTCAACGGGGCCCAGGAATCCGCCCGGTTCGTGCCGATCGCGCAGGCCATGGGCCTGCCCGCCCGACCGGGGATGCCCGGTGACGAGGCCGTCGACATGGTCGCCACCGAGGTTCGCAAGCTCGCCGACGAGGTGGGCGTACCGACCGGTCTGGGCGCGATCGGCGTCCGGGAGTCCGACGTCCCTCGACTGGCCCTGCTCACCCTGGGCGACGCCTGCCTGACCACCAACCCGCGTACGGCGAGCGCCGCCCAGATCGAGGACCTGTTCCGGGAGGCCCTGTAGTGGCGACCACAGCGTCCCCCGCCCGATGACCGCCGCGGCGCGGTTCCCGAGCCGCCGCACACCGGCACCCGCCGAGCGTTCCGGCGGGCCCCGTCCGCGGCCCGATCTCGACGCGCTCACCGGGCTCCGCACGGGCAAGCCGTCGTTCTACTCGGAGTACCGGGTCAACGCCGAACGGCTGCGCCGGGTCATCGGTTCGCTGGACCGGATCTCGGCCGCGCTGGTGCGCACGTTGGAGGGGTCCGAGGCGCTGGTCCGTGCGGTCGCCGACGCGGCCGCCGATCACCTGTCCGCGGACTGGGTGGTGCTCGCCCTGGTCGACGGGGAGCTGACCGACGCGCAGCCCCGGCACGTGGTGATCGGGCCGGACGGGGTCGAGTGGTCCGACCTGCAGCTCGTCCCGGACCGGGTGCGCAGGCACATCGTGCTGCTGCAGGGCGCCCTCGGCGTCGGATGTGACGACTCCGACCGGCGGCATCTGCACGTCCCCATCCGGTTGAACGGCCGCACCGTCGGCGGATTCGTCGCCTGGACCCCGGCGGACCGCGAGATCGACGACACCGACCACTCGGTGCTGCGGATCCTGGCCGGCCAGACCGCCTCGGCGCTGCAGAACTGTGCCCTGCTGGACCGGGCGGAGCGGCTGCACGCCCGCACCGCGGCGCAGGCGGAGGATCTGCGCACCCGCAACGACGAGCTGATGCGCACCCAGCAGGCGCTCGGAGCGGCCCGCCAGCGCGAGGTGCTGGACAACGAGCGGCATCGGATCGCCCGCGAGCTGCACGACAGCGTCACCCAGTACGCGCTGTCCGCGGGCATGCACATCGAGCTGTGCCGCAGCGAGATCGACGACCCCCGCCTGTTGGAGCATCTCGACACCGCGAAGGACCTGACCCGGCGCGCGGTCGAGCAGCTCCGCTCCGCGATCTACGCCCTCAACGACGACGACCACGCCGACAAGGACCTGCCCTCGATGTTGCGGCAGCTGTCCACCGTGCACATGCCCGACGAGCTGCGGGTCGAGGTGACGATCGGCGGCACCCCGATCCCGCTGCCGCACGAGCACGAGCAGTCGCTGTTCCGGATCGCCGGTGAGGCGCTCTTCAACACGGCGATGCACGCGTCGGCGTCCCGGGCGGTGGTCCGGCTCGCCTACCAGCCCGACCGGGTCCGGCTCTCGATCTCCGACGACGGCGGGGCCGCTCCGGACCAGATCCGCCGAACACTGCGCGCCGCCTCGGTCCGCGGCCCCTCCGGTGAGCACCGTGGACTCGTCAACATGGACGCGCGGGCCCGCGAGATGGGTGGCACCCTGCGGTTCCGGCGATCCCGGATCGGCGGATTGCAGGTGCAGGTGGACGTTCCGTCCGGGACGGCCAGGAGGGAGAACCCGTGAGCACCACGGACGTGCGTGGTGGTGGGACGGCCCGCCGGGATCCGCCGGCCGTCCGGCCGATCCGGATCGTGCTGGTGGACGACCACTCGATCATGCGCCAGGGCCTGCGGGCCGTGCTGGAGCGCGAGGACGACCTGCGGGTGGTCGGCGAGGCGGGCAACGCCGCCGAGGCCATCGCGGCCGTCGCGGCGAGTCGCCCGCAGGTCGTGCTGCTCGATCTCAAGCTGGCCTCCGGCCCGCAGACCGACGGGCTGGAGGTCTGCCGCAGGCTGTGCGCCGACCATCCCGGGATCGGTGTGCTCGTGCTGACCACCTTCGCCGAGGACCGGCTGGTCGTCGAGTCGGTCCAGGCCGGGGCACGCGGTTACGTCGTGAAGGACGTCGACACGACCGAGCTGGTCCGGGCGATCCGGGCGGTCTCCCGCGGCGAGAGTGCGTTCGACGCCCGGTCCGCCTCGGCGATGGTGCGCTCGCTGTCCGGTGGGATGCCGGACCGGGAGCGGCTCACCGACCGCGAGCTGGACGTGCTGCGACTGCTGGCCCGCGGATTGTCCAACCGCGCGATCGGCGCGGAGCTGTTCATCTCCGAGACGACCGTCAAGTTCCACGTCGGGAACCTGATGCGCAAGCTGATGGTCTCCCGCCGCGCCGAGGCGGTCTACGCGGCCACCAAGCTGGGCCTGCTGTAGCGGCCGACGTTCCGCGGAACGCGGGTCACACGCCGACCGTCCCCGCGTTCCGCGGGACCGCTGCCGCCCGGGCGTTCTGGTGACACCACTCCCACCTGCCCTCCCTCACGCGTCCGCCGCTCGCTGTCGGGTGCTCACTGTCGGACCCCTGATGCATGCTCATGCGAACGCATGTTCGATATTCTGGCATCTCGAGGCTGGGGGAACCGATGAACACCGACCAGGGCGCAGGACCCGATCCGCTGCTGTCGCCGAGGCCGCTGTCCGAGCTGCAGTCGGAGCTCCTCGGGCTGGCCGGGCACATCGCAGCCGCCGAGTGCCGATTCCTGCAGCTCCTGGCCGAGTTCGACCGCCGTGACGGCTGGGCGGGCGTCGGGGTGCGTTCGTGCGCCCACTGGCTCACCTGGCGGGCGGGGATGAGCATGCGCACGGCCACCGAACACCTGCGCATCGCGCACGCCTTGGAGAAGCTTCCCCGGGTCAGGGCCGAGTTCGCGGCCGGGCGGCTCTCCTACTCCAAGGTCCGGGCGATCACCCGGGTGACCGGCTCGGACAGCGCGGCGCTGGCCCGCATGGCCGACCGGATCACGGTCCCCCGGGAGACCGGGTCCAGGGCGGCCACCGGGGCAGCAACCGCCGCCGACCAGCCTGCCCCCGCTCCCGACAGCGGGCTCGCCAGCGGGCTCGACAGGGACTGCAGGAGTGGGCCCGGCAGCACGACCGGCACCGGGCCGGAGACCGACCCCGACACCGACGCCGACGCCGAGGCCGGCGGCGCTCCCGCCGGCGTCTCCGTCGTCGATCCCGAGGTCGCCGAGGAGATCATGCTGAACCTCGCCCGTTCCGGCACCGCGAGCCACGTCGAGAGGGTCGTCCGCGCCGTCCGCCGGCGCACGGCCCCGCCCGCGGTCACCGCCACGCGCCGCGGTCTGAGCTGGTATCACGACGCCGACGGGTCGCTGGTCGTCCGCGGCCGGTTCACCCCGGAGGACGGCGCGGAGCTCGTCGCCGCGGTCTCGGCGCTGCTCCCGATGCCCGCCCCGGCGCGGCCGGAACCCGAGCAGGCTCCCGGACCGGTGGCCGACCGCCAGGCGGCCCGGCGGGCGGACGCGCTGCTGGAGCTCGTCCGCCGACAGGACCGGCCGGATCGACAGGACGGGGACGCGCCCTCGGTCGCCCGCGGTGAGGCCCGCGTCGTCGTCCACATCGACGTGGACACCGGCACGGCCCGCCTCGCGGACGGTCCGGAGATCCCCGGCCCCACCGCCGAACGCCTGGCCTGCGACGCCCGCAGCCGGGTCCTGCTCGACGACCGCCGCGGGAACCGGCTCTACCTGGGTCGATCCCGTCGACTCGCCTCCCGGCACAGATCGCGGCACTCACCGCCCGGGACTGCGCGGACGGCGGGGGCTGCCGGTTCCCCGGCTGCGGCAGCACCCGGTACCTGCACGCCCATCACGTCCGGCACTGGTTGCGGGGCGGACGCACCGACATCGACAACCTGATCCTGCTCTGCGGGTTCCACCATCGGCTGGTCCACGACCACGGTTACCTGATCCGGTACGTCGACGCGCGCTGGGAGTTCCGTCGCCGCGACGGTGTACTCGTCCCCGCTGCCGGGGCACCGCTGAGCGGTGACCAGGAGGTCCTGGTCGAGCAGCACACGAGCGCCGGCCTGGGGATCGACGGTGACCCGCTCACCCCCGACTGGTACGGCGACCCGATCGATCCCGGGCTGTTCCTGGACGCTCTGCTCCCTCCGGTGTCGCCCGGTGCGGCCGCCTGAGACACCGCGGGGTCCGCGTACCGGTCGGGGCCGCCGGCGCCGCGAGACCCGCACGCTCTCGTCGCGGAGTCGCGGCCACCGGCGAGCCCGGCCCGGTGGCACGAGACGTACGGGTCCCGGCACCGGGGCCGCCGGACGCCACCTCGGGCACGGCTCGGTGCTCCCGCCGGTGCTGCGACGTGATCGCGTCCGCGTCGCGGGTCGTGGACCCCCGCCCCGGCCGGTTCACCCGGCCCACCGCTCGCCACCCACCCGGCCCCTGCCCGGAGCACCGGGGCTCAGAGCCGGTAGACAATGCTGATGCGCTGGTACGCCGAACGCCCCGCCCGTCTGGCCCGGCAGGTCGTCGCCGACCTGGTCGCCCTGGTGTGGTTGGTGCTGGCGGTGCTCGCCGGGGTGGCCGTGCACGACGGCCTGCGCACCCTCGAGGGCCCCGGTCGCTCGCTCGTCGCCGCGGGCGGGCGGATGTCGGAGGTGTTCACCGGGATGTCGGGCGCGGTGTCATCGCTCCCGTTCGTCGGTGCGGACCTCGCCGTCGCTCTCGACCCGGCGACCCGGGCCGGTGCCGATCTCGCGGCCGCCGGGCACGAGTTCGGCCGGACCGTCGGGATGCTGGCGACCGGGGCGCTGCTGGTGGTGCCGCTGTTGATGCTGATGCCGGTGCTGCTGGGTTGGTTGCCGCTGCGACTGAGGTACGCCCGCCGGGCGGGGGCCGCCGTCGCCGCCCGGGCGGGCGCCCCCGACCTGCTGGCCGTCCGCGCCCTGGCCCGGGTCCCGGTGGCCCGGCTGACCCGGGTCGCCCCCGATCCGGCGGCGGCGTGGCGGGACGGGGACCCCGACGTCGTCGCCGGGCTGGCCGCGCTGGAGCTGACGTCGTTGGGTCTGCGGCCCCGGCCCTGAGCCCACCGCCGGAACCGCCGCTCCCGGACACCCGGACAGTCGGTGCGAGCCGTTCGCGCGGAGCCGCGCCGGGGATCCACGGCCGCCGATCGAGCCGATCCGCCGGCGCGCGGTGTGCCAGGTCGGAGAGCCGGACCGAGCCGGTGCAGGCGCCCACCCGGCGCGGCAACCCCGCCGTTTCCGGTCGAGACCGGCGAACGGGCCGACCCGCGGCAGGCCGTGGACGAGACAGGTGAGCAGGACGAGCCCACCGGCCACGACGAGTGCGCGCCCCGGCTCCCGGCCGCCCGCGAGCCGCGAGCCGCGAGCGGTGCCAGTACGGCGATCGTAAACAGGCCGGAGTGCGGAGCAGCACCTCCGGCGGCGGCCGCGGCCGGGAGTGCTGCTCGTCGTGTCGACCGACCCGTGGCGAGGCAGGGCAGGGACGTCAGCCCGGGTCGGGCTCCGGGGACGACGCGTGCGCCCAGTAGCGACGCGGGATCCGGCCGGCGTGCCGGGCGGCCCAGCCCGCCTCGACACCGCGGCGCATCGCCGTGGCCATCCGCTCCGGGTCCGCGGCCCGGGTGACCGCGGTGGCCAGCAGCACCGCGTCGCAGCCCAGCTCCATCGCCAGCGCGGCCTCCGAGGCGGTGCCGATGCCGGCGTCGAGCACCACCGGCACCCCGGCCTCGGCGACGATCATCTCGATGTTGTGCGGGTTGCGGATGCCCAGTCCGGTGCCGATCGGTGAGCCGAGCGGCATGACCGCGGCGCAACCGGCCTGCTCCAGCTTGCGGGAGAGCACCGGATCGTCGTTGGTGTAGGGCAGCACGGTGAACCCGTCGTCGACCAGTTGCTCAGCGGCGTCCAGGAGCTCCACCGGGTCCGGCAGGAGGGTCCGCTCGTCGGCGACGACCTCCAGTTTCACCAGGTCGGTCTCCAGTGCCTCGCGGGCCATCCGGGCGGTCAGCACGGCCTCGGCAGCGGTGCGGCAACCGGCGGTGTTCGGCAGGATCCGGATACCGAGACGGCGCAGGAGATCCAGCAGCCCGGTCCCGCCCGTGACGTCGACCCGGCGCAGCGCCACCGTCGTCAGCTCGGTCCCGGAGGCGACCAGCGCCCGCTCCAGGATCTCCAGGTTCGCCGCGCCCCCGGTCCCCATGATCAGGCGGGAGTCGAACTTCTCGTCGCCGATGATCAGCGGCGTGTCGGCCCGTTCGCTCATGGTCATCCTCCCTGCACCGCGGTCAGTACCTCGACCCGTGCACCGTCGGCGATCCGGTGCTCACCCCAGGACCTCCGGGGCACCACCTCACCGTCGACCGCCACCGCGACGCCCCGTTCGGGCAACCCGGCGTCGGCGAGCACCCGGGCGAGCACCGGTTCGCCGTCGACCTCGTGGTTCTCGCCGTTCAACACGATCTGCAACGTCAGCTCCTCTCGGCCCCGACCGGCTCGAACCGGCGGGGGTCGGCCGCACGGGCGGCGCCCGGCACGTCCTGGCCGCGCAACAGCGCGGCGACGGCGGCGGCGGTGACCGGGACGAGCAACATGCCGTTGCGCCCGTGGCCGGTCGCCACGAACATGCCCTCCGGCCCGATCCGGCCGATCAGGGGCAGGTTGTCCCGGCTCCCCGGGCGCAACCCGGCGGCCGTCTCGGTCAGCTCGTACTCGGCGATGCCGGGCAGCACCCGTTCGGCGTCGCGGAGCAGGTCCCGCACCCCGCCGACGGTGACGGCGGTGTCGAACCCGTTCTCCGCGGTCGTCGCACCGACCACCAGGTCCCCATGGCCCGGTACCACGCGGGGCACTGCGTACACCGGGCGTCCGTCGACGAGTGCGCGCACCGTCCGCGAGGGCGGCGGCAGGGCGCCGGAGCGCCGGGTCAACCGCAGGATCTCACCCTTCACCGGGCGGACCAGCCCGTCCAGCACCGGGTGCAGGCCGGCCGAGTGCGCACCCGCGGCGACCAGCACCGCGTCGGCGTCGACCACGGTCGCGTCGGCCAGCCGGACCCCGGTGACCCGGCCACCGGTCTCCAGCACCTCGCCGACGGCGCGTTCGTCGACGGTCACGCCGAGCCGCTCGCAGGAGGCGCGCAGTGCTGCGAGCAACCGCCGGTTGTCCACCGACGGGTCGTCGGGCACCGACAGCCCGCCCCGGACGTCCGGTCCCAGGGCCGGTTCGAGCCGGCGCAGCTCACGGCCGGTCATCCGCTGCACCGGCCGGCCCAGTGACTCCAGGTACCCGGCGAGCGAGTTCAGCTCGTCCCGGTCGCCGGACCCGGTCGCGACGACGACCGTGCCCTCCGGATGCAGCCCGGCGTCGGTCCCGGCCTCCTCGGTCAGGGCGCGGGCGAACTCCGGCCAGCGCGCGACCGAGTCCAGTCCCAGCGCCAGCAGGTCCTCCTCGCCCGGCCACGCCTCGGTGACCGGGGCGAGCATCCCGCCGGCCACCCAGGACGCGCCGGTCGCGGGGGCCGGGTCGTGCACGGTGACCCGCCAGCCCGCCCGGGCCGCCTCACGGGCCGCGGACAGCCCGATCGCGCCGGCGCCGACGACGGCCAGCCGGCCGTTCCGAAGGGCGCTCATGGAACTTCCACCTCACTCCCTGCGCCGGCATGACCCGGATCAGGTTCGACGGTCGGGACCGCGGTCGGGTCCCCTCTCAGCCCGCTCGCCGGGCTCCCGTGGTTCGTCTCCTACCGGCTCCAGGCTACGCCGTACCGTTCGGGCCGTGTCCCACACCGATACCCGCACCCGTCGCCTGGACAGGCTCGCGGCCGCCCGGCTGTACCTCTGCACCGACGCCCGCTCCGAGCAGGGCGACCTCGCCGACTTCGCCGACGCCGTGCTGGCCGGCGGCGTCGACATCATCCAGCTCCGGGACAAGGGCGGTCCGGACGGCCCGCTCGAGGCCCGGCACGAGCTGGCGGCGCTGGAGATCCTCGGTGACGCCTGCCGCAGGCACGGTGCGCTCCTCGCGGTGAACGACCGGGCGGACGTCGCGATGGCCGCGGGTGCCGACGTGCTGCACCTGGGCCAGGACGATCTGCCGGTGCACTGGGCACGGCGGGTGGTGGGTCCGGACGTGATCGTCGGCCGGTCCGCGCACAGCGCCGAGGAGACGCTGACCGCGGCGGACGAGGACGGCGTCGACTACTTCTGCGCGGGTCCGTGCTGGCCCACACCGACCAAGCCCGGGCGCCCGGCCCCGGGCCTGGACCTGGTGCGGACGGTCGCGGGCCGGGCGCCGGCGCGTCCGTGGTTCGCCATCGGCGGGATCGACGAGCAGCGGCTCGACGAGGTGCTCGACGCCGGCGCCACCCGGATCGTGGTGGTCCGGGCGATCACCGGCGCCGAGGACCCGCGGGCCGCCGCCGAACGGCTGCGGGCGCGTCTCCCCCGCTGACCTCAGTTGCCGCCGGTGCCCCCGGTCGTGCCACCGTCCTGGCCGGACTCCTGCCGGCCGGGCTCGGGCTGGTCGGTCGGGAGCACCCGGTTCAACCGGTCCTGCAGCGAGTCGCCCTGCCGGGAGTCGGAGCCGCCGTCCTGGCCCGGCTCGGGCGTCGTGGTGCTCTCGGTCGGCTCGGAGGTCGACGTGCTGCTCTCGGACTCCTCGGTCGAGCTCTCCGACCCGGTCTGGTCGCTGTCACCGGCGCCGGCGCCGTCGTCCTGCTCGGTGCTCTCCTGCGGGGACGGGCCGCCGACGGCGCGACCGATCGAGGTGCCGCCGTCGCCGCCGCTGAGCGGGGACCCCTTGATGAACTCGATGCCGGTGATCAGGAACATCGAGACCGCGAAGGTGACGATGCCGATCACCGCGGAGACGATCATCGTCTTGCGGGTGACCCGCACGCGCCGCAGCCGGCCGGGAGTCGACGGGGACGCCGCCCGGTGCGTCCGCCCCGGCGCGTGCGCGGGGTCGAGCAGAACGGTCTCCTCGCCGGTCGGGTCGGCGGCCCCGCGGCCACCCTGTTCACGCGCCGCGATCACCGCGCTCTTCTTGGCCAGCTCGACGGCCTTCTCCTTGCTCACCTCGATCGAGCGGGTGAACAGGGTCGTCGCCAGGGTCGAGATGATCGATCCGAGCGCAGCGCCGACCACGGTCCCGACGGCGCCGAGGAACGATCCGAGGATGGCGGTGACGACTGCGGCACCGGCACCCGCAGCGATCTTCGTCGGGTTGAGATCGGCCTTCAGCGACGACGTCTCACCGGCAGGCTCCTTCTCGCCACCGGAACCGCCGGCTCCACCGCCACCACCGGGGCCACCGGGTCCACCGGGGCCGCCGGGGCCGCCGCCCACCGGGCCGTGCGGGCCACCGGGCCCGGCCGCACCCGGGCCGGCCGGATGGACCCGGGTCTGCGGTTGACCGCCCGGCGGGGTGCCCTGCGGGACGCCCGGGCCCGGCACGACCCGGGTGGGTCGTCCGGCGGCCCGCGGCGGGCGCGCCTGCGGGACCCCGGGGGGCGATCCCTGCGGCGGGCGGGACAGTGCCGTGCGGCGCTGGACCGGGACGCGCGGAGCGTCCGGCGCGACGGGGCGGCCGGTGGGGAACGGTGGGGCCGGGCGATGCCCGCCGGGGACGCCACGCGGGTCGTCACCGGGGCCTGGCTCGGGGGGGCGCTGCTGAGGCATGGCTCCTTGCAAAGGTCGTGGTCCGGCGGCTCCGCAGTGGTGAACGTGCGGGAGCGCGCGGACGCACCCGATGATCACCTGAAGTGGCAACCCTCACGCGGGTGAATGAAAGTCACGTTGTGATCACGATTCTACCGGGACCGACCGTTGCGTTGCGTCACCGGGGGTGACGGATCCCCGGATGATCGCTCGGCAGCGCCGTACGCAGCAACGGCCACGACACCAGCACGCTCAGCGCCACGAGCGCCGGGCTCAGCACGGTCCTGGCCAGCCCCAGCAGCACGACCTGGTCCGCGGCCCACAGCGGGAGGAACACGGAGAGCCGCACGAGGTACTGCGCCACCCACGCCCAGGACGCCCGCTGGTAACCCCGGAGCAGATCGGGATCGCGGCGCCAGCGGGTCCGCTGTCCCAGCAGACCGCCGACGACGACACCGAGCAGCGGCCAGCGCACGACGATCGAGATCGCCCAGGCCAGCGCGCTGCCCACGTTCGACACGATCTGGACCAGGAAGAAGTCCGACGCCCGGCCGGTGATCAGCGCGATCGCCGCCGCAGCCACCACCCCGGCGAGACCGAACAGCACCGCCCGCGGCTTGCGCCCGCTCCGGAGCCGCCAGGCGGCCACCACAGCACCGGCGAGGACCGCCGCCCCGGCGCCCCAGTTGATGGGGTACCCCGACCCGGCCCATCCGGCGGCCAGCCAGGTCACGACGAAGGCGACCACCGGGACCGAGGCGTCGACGGCTCCGGCTCGGCCACCGAGCAACTCGGCGAGGCCGGGGTCCGGTCGGGGCTCTGTGCGGGGGGCGGGATCGGGGGCCACCCGGTAAGGGTGCCCTATGCCGGGCCCGCCCGTCGACGGATCCGGACGGGCGGAGGGCCCGCCCCGGAACGTCCGGGACGGGCCCTGCCGTCAACTGATGATCTTGTGGTGGTTAGCGCACCGGCGTGAAGTCACGCGCGCCGATGTACTCGGGTCGCCGCTTGGGCGCGTAGAACGGCTCCACACACGCGTTCTCGACGCTGTTGAACACCAGGAAGATGTTCGACCGCGAGTACGGGGTGATGTTGTCCGCGGAGCCGTGCATGCAGTTCGAGTCGAACCAGGTCGCGGAGCCGGCCCGTCCGGTCATCATCGCGATGCCGTGCCGGTCGGCCAGCGCCGTGATCGAGTCCGGGTCGGGGGTCCCGATCTGCTGCTCCTTCAGCGACGTCCGGTAGTAGTCCTCCGGCGTCTCGCCGACACAGGACACGAAGGTCCGGTGCGAGCCCGGCATGATCATGAGACACCCGTTGTACGGGTGGTTGTCGGTCAGCGAGATCGAGCAGCTGACCGCCCGCGGGGTCGGCATGCCGTCCTCGGCGTGCCAGGTCTCGAAGTCGGAGTGCCAGTAGAAGCCGCCGCCGCCGAAACCGGGCTTGTAGTTGATCCGGCTCTGGTGGACGTAGACGTCGGAGCCGAGGATCTGACGAGCCCGGGACAACACCCGCTCGTCGCGGACCAGGCGGGCGATCGCCGAGGAGATCCGGTGCACCTCGAAGATCGAACGCACCTCGTCGGACGACTTCTCGATCACACACCGCTCGTCGGAGCGGACGGCGGGATCGTTCGCGAGGCGATCGAGCTCGGCCTGGAAGAAGGCGACCTCGTCACCGGTGAGCAGGTCGGGGACCTGGACGAAGCCGTCCCGGTCGTGCGCGGCGAGCTCCTGCGCGCCGAACATCCCGGTGCTCCCGGGCTTCCCCCACACGGTGGGCTCGACCCGCTCGATGAACGCTGGCTCCTGCGAGACCCGCGTGTAGTAGCGGTCGCCCGCGCGCTGCAGGCGGGTCAGGTCGTCGCTGCCGGCCACGGCAGTCATGGACATTCCTCCTTGCGGTGTTGCTGTCTTCCCTTCGGACGGGGGTCGGTCTGGCCTGACGGACCGAAAGGGGCGTTCCCGCTGTCATGCAGCGGAAACGCCCCTGTTCGGAAGTGCACCGGGAAAGCGGCTCAGCTCTCCTCGGTGATGAGCGGGTACACGCCGTTCTCGTCGTGCACCTCGCGGCCGGTCACCGGCGGGTTGAAGACGCAGACGCAGGTGATCTGGGTCCTCGGGCGCAGCTGGTGCCGCTCGTTGCCGTTCAGCACGTAGATCGAGCCCGGCTTGAGCTGGTAGGTGACGTCGTTGTCCTTGTCGTAGAGCTCACCCTCGCCCTCGGTGATGAAGACGGCCTCGATGTGGTTGGCGTACCAGAAGTCGTTGACGGTGCCGGCCTGCAGCGTCGTCTCGTGGACCGAGAAGCCGACCTTGTCCCCGGCCAGCACGATGCGCTTGCTGCGCCACTGGCCGTCCTCGGACATGACGTCCCGCTCGGTTCCGGTGATCTCGTCGATGGTGCGGACGATCATGTGTGTATCAGCTCCCGATGACGCTTCGGACGGACTCGCCGATGATCGCAAGTCCCTCGTCGATCTCGTCATCGGTGGTCGTGAGCGGCGGCAGGAGCTTGAGCACCTCGTCGTTCGGGCCGGCGGTCTCCAGCAGCATCCGGCGCTCGAAGGCCTTGCCCGCGATCTTCTCCGCGAGCCCCTCCTCCTCGAACTGGATGCCGCGCGCCAGACCCCGGCCCTTGGCGAACATCTCGGTGCCCTGGTTGTCGGCGATGATCTTGTGGAAGCCCTCTTCGATCTTCTCGCCCTTGCGGATCGTGTCCTTCTCCAGGGTGTCGTCGGTCCACCAGTTCCGCAGCGTGTGCGTGGCTGTGACGAAGGCCGGGTTGTTGCCGCGGAAGGTGCCGTTGTGCTCGCCCGGACCCCACTGGTCGTGCTCCGGCTTGATCAGCACCAGCGCCATCGGCAGGCCGTAACCGGAGATGGACTTCGAGATCGTGACGATGTCGGGCTTGATCCCGGCGATCTCGAACGAGAAGAACGGACCGGTCCGGCCGCAGCCCATCTGGACGTCGTCGACGATCAGCAGCAGCCCCTTGCGGCGGCAGAGGTCCTCGAGGCCCTGCAGCCACTCGATCCGGGCCGGGTTCAGGCCGCCCTCGCCCTGCACCGTCTCCACGATCACCGCGGCCGGCTCGTTGAGGCTGGACCCGGTGTCGTCGAGCACCTTCTCGAACCACAGGAAGTCGGGCATCTTGCCGTCGAAGTAGTTGTCGAAGGGCATCGGCGTAGAGTGCACGAGCGGGATACCGGCGCCACCGCGCTTCATCGAGTTGCCGGTCACCGACAGCGCACCCAGGGTCATGCCGTGGAACGCGTTGGTAAAGTTGATCAACGCTTCCCTGCCGGTGATCTTCCGGGCCAGCTTCAGCGCGGACTCGACGGCGTTCGCCCCGGTCGGGCCGGGGAACTGGACCTTGTACTCCAGCCCGCGCGGCTTGAGGACGATGTCCTCGAACGTGGTGAGGAACTCACCCTTCGCCGAGGTGTACATGTCCAGGCCGTGCGTGATGCCGTCCCGGGTGAGGTACTCGATCAGCGGCTTCTTGAGCACGTCGGGGTTGTGCCCGTAGTTCAGTGCCCCGGCACCGCCGAAGAAGTCGAGGTAGGAGTTGCCGTCGACATCGGTCAGTCGGCTGCCCTTGGCCGTGTCGAAGACGACCGGCCAGTTTCGGCAGTAGCTCCGGACCTGGGACTCGAGATCCTCGAAAACGGTCATGTGTTCTCAACCTTTTCTGCTGCGATCGGGCCGATGCGGTAGAGGTGCTCCGGCTCGTGCTCGTCACCGAGCAGGTCCGGACCGAACAGGTCCTCCCGCTCGATCGTCGTGTCGTGTCGCGTGGCGAAGGAGGTGAACAGGCGGATGGACGACTCGTTGTCCGGGGTGATGGTCGTCTCCATCCGGTCCGTCCCCGCGTCACGGGCGGTCCGGTCCCACACCGCGTCCAGCATCCGGCCGGCCAGGCCCGCCCCGCGGGCGGCCGGATCCACGCACACCTGCCAGATGAACAGCGTCCGCGGCCGGCCCGGACGCAGGTAGCCGGTCACGTAGCCGACGGCCCGGCCGTCGTCCCGGCGGGCGATCACGGAGGAACCGGCGAAGTCACGGCACCAGAGGACGTAGGCGTAGCGGGAGTTCGCGTCCAGCGTCTGCGACTCCACCGCGAGCCGCCACATCTGCACCCCGTCGGCCGGGTCCGGCGACACGATCTCGTACGAAGGGTCCCCTCCGGCGTCGGCGTCGGTCCGCTCCGGGGACATCGTTGCTCCGGAGGTCGACGCGGACGCCCGAGGTTCGGCCTGCTCGGGTGCGATCATGTCGGACGAGATTAACGGGCCGCACGACCGGTCGCAGCCGCTGACGGCCCGGACCACCGACTCGGGTCACCGACATCGTGACCGCGAGCACACCGGGCAACCGGCCGGACGAATCGGACGTCCTCCCAGCGAGCGGCCGGGTTTCCGGGGGTGTCGGCCCCCCGCCGGCAGGCGGCTCGCGGGCCACTCGAATCGGTCGTGGTGTCGCTCGCCACGCTCCGCGACGAGGCGGAGCCGCGTTCGGCCGTTCGTGCGGATGCACTTGCATCTGCACGGGGCCGGGGTGACCATGGATGCTCCGCCGCACATCAACCGGAGGAGAGCCGTGTCGGTACCGCCCGCAGGTGCGCGCCAGGTGCCGTCGCCGACCCTTCCGGCCGAGCCTCCCGCTCCGGCGCCCGATCAGAACGTGACGGTCACCTGCGCCCGCGACGGGTACAGCCACGTCGTCCCGCACGCGGTGCTCGCCGACTCGCTGGCCTCCGGTGCCGGGCACTGCACGGCGATGTGCGGGCACGTCGTGCTTCCCGCCTCGTTGGCCTCACCCCCCGGGGACCGCTGCCTGTTGTGTGCGGAGACCTCCGGCATCGGGCGCCGCGCCCAGCGCAAGCGCTCGTGGGCCTCGCTGGCCCGCTCGGCGCGCAGTGCCTGATCCGCCCTGCCTGATCCGCCCTGCCTGATCCGCCCTGCCTGATCCGCCCTGCCTGATCCGCCCTGCCTGATCCGCCCTGCCTGATCCGTCCGCTCGCCGCAGCGCGCTACCGACCACCGGCCACGTCCAGCACGGCACCGGTCACGTAACTCGCCTCGTCGGACAGCAGCCAGGCGACCGCCGCCGCGACCTCGTCCGGCCGTCCGGCGCGGCCCATCGGGATCGACGCCGCCATCCGGGACACCCGGCCCGGCTCGCCCGCCCGGGCGTGGAACCCGGTGTCCAGCAGTCCCGGCCGGACCGCGGCCACCCTGACGCCGTCCATCGCGACCTCCTTCGCCAGTCCCACCACGAGCGCCTCGACACCGGCCTTCGCGGCGGCGTAGTCGTTCCACTCGCCGGGCGAGCCGAGCACCGCGGCCCGCGACGTCACGTGCACCAGCACCCCGCTCTCGCCGCCGTACCGCGGCGAGAGCGCGCGCACCGCAGCGCGTGAGCAGACCAGCGCCGCACGCAGGTTGAGCGCGAGGACACCGTCGATCCGCTCGTCGCTCATGTCCTCCACACGCTGCCGGGACGGCGCGCCACCCGCGTTCACCACCACCCCGGTGAGCGGGCCCGGCATGTCCGCCGCGGCCTCGAACAGCCGCTCGACGCCGTCGGTGCCGGTCACGTCGGCCGCGACCGCGCGGGCGTGCACCCCGGTCGCGCGACAGTCGGTGACGACCTGCTCGGCCTCGCCGGGTGACGCCCGGTGCGCGACGACGACGTCCCGGCCCCGGGCGGCCAGCAGCCGGGCGGTCGCGGCGCCGACCCCGCGGGAGGCACCGGTGACGAGAACGGTCATGACCGCAGTGTGACCGGTCCGAGAACGACGGACCGCGGTGCCTGACCGTTCGGTGACACACCGTGGACAATGCGAGCTGGTAACGGTTTGGATGGGCTCGACCATCGACAGGCGGCGCCGACGCCGCCCGGTGCGAAGGAGCTGATCGGTGCGGCCCAGCCTGGAACCGGTCGACCTCGCACGTTATCCGCTGCACGAGCCGGGCACGCCGCGCTGGTCGGCGGCGGTGCGCGCGGCACACGACGCACTCGCCGGGGACGGCTGCGCGGTGCTGTCCGGGTTCGTGCGGGCGTCCTTCCGGGACCGGCTGCGCGCCGAGGGCGAGCAGATCGCGCCGCTGGCCCACCACGAGACCCGGGTGGTGAACGTCTACAACACCGAGCCCGACCCGGCGCTGCCCGCCGACCATCCGGCCCGGGTGCCGCTGGAGCGGGGCAACGCCTTCGTCGCCCGGGACCGGATCCCGGTCACCGGGCTGATCCACCGGCTCTATCCCGATCCGGCGTTCCGCGCGTTCCTCGCCGCCTGCGTCGGTGTGCCGGAACTGCACGAGCTCGCCGATCCGCTCGCCGGTCTGTGCCTGAACGTGGTCTCCGGCGGCCGGTCGCACCCCTGGCACTTCGACACCAACGAGGTCGCGATCAGCCTGCTCACCCGGGCCCCGGAGCAGGGTGGGATCTTCGAGTACGTCCCGGGCATCCGGTCGGCCGGCGCGGAGAACACCGACGAGGTCGCCGCCGTCCTGGCGGGGGAGGATGCCGGCCGGGTACGACGGCTCCGGCTGCGGCCCGGGGACCTGCAGCTGTTTTACGGCCGGTACTCGCTGCACCGGGTCACCACGGTGCGCGGGGCGACCGACCGGCACACCGCGATCTTCTCCTACAGCGGCCGGCCCGGCGTCATCGGCAGCGCCGAACGCACCCGGCAGCTGTTCGGCCGGACGCTGCCCGCACACGGGGGGCCACGTTCCGTGCGGGTCGACGGGCTGATGGACTGACGCCGTGACGGAGCAGACACCCGCGACCTTCGCGGCCGACGACGACCTGCCGAAGGTGCCGCTGCCCACGCTGTCCGCCTCGGTCGACCGGTTCCTGCAGTGGTGCGCGCCGCTGCTCACCCCGGACGAGTACGACCGGACCGCCGACGCGGCGCGCGAGCTGCTCATCCCCGGTGGCACCGCGTCGGTACTGCAGGCCGACCTGGAGCGGTTCGACGCGACCGCGCACAGCTGGCTCGACGAGTTCTGGCCGTCGCGCTACCTGGGCCGCCGCGACCGGATCGCGCTGAACGCGAACTTCTTCTTCCTGTTCGGGCCCGGCACACCGGACCAGTGCCTGCGCGCGGCGGAGCTGGCCACCGCCGCGATCGGGCACAAGGTGGACCTGGACGCCGGGACGTTCCCGGCGCCCGCGGGCCGGGGCGGCCCGCAGTCGATGGACCAGAGCAGACACATCTTCTCCACCACCCGGATCCCGGGTGACCCGCAGGACACGGTCCGCACCCCCTACAGCGACGCCTGGCCGGGGCCGTCGACCGAACGGCACGTCGTCGTGCTGTGCCGGGGCCGGATCCACCGGCTCGACGTGTTCGGCTCCGACGGTGCGCTGCACACCGTCGACGAGATCGCCGGTGCGCTGCGCGCGATCCGGGACGCGCACCCCGCGCGGGCCGGGTTCGACGAGGCCGTCGGTTCGCTGACCACCCTCGCCCGCGCCGGGTGGGCCGCCGTGCGGGGCCGGCTCACCGGTCTCGACCCGGCCAACGCCGAGGCCGTCGACGTCGTCGAGCGGGCGCTCTTCGCGATCTGCCTGGACGATGACGCTCCGGCCGACGAGACGGCCGCCGCCCGGACGCTGCTGGCCGGTGACTCCGGGAACCGCTGGTTCGACAAGGCGCTGTCGATCGTGGTGCTTCCCGACGGCACCGCCGGGGTGAACATCGAGCACTGCGAGCTGGACGGCACGACCGTCCTGACCCTGGTGGACGCCATGTTCGCCGATACCGTGGTGACCCACGCCGAGCGCGCGGGCGCCCGCCCGCACGGTGCGCCCACCGCCGCCGAGCTGGAGTTCGTGCTCGACGACGACCTGCGCGCCGCGATCCGCCGGGCGCACGACGAGTTCGCCGCGTTCCTCGACGGCACCGCCACCACCCTGGTCGCCGTCGACGACTTCGGCGCCGACACCGCCAAGGCGCTGGGGGTCTCACCGGACGCCTTCGTGCAGGCCGCCTACCAGGTCGCGCACCGGCGGGCGAAGGGCGTCACCGGGGCCACCTACGAGTCCATCGCGACCCGGCAGTTCCGGCGCGGACGGACCGAGGCGATGCGCGTGGTGACCCCCGAGATGGTCGCCTTCGTCGATCTCATGCAGGACCCGCAGGCCTCCGCCGACGACCGGCGCACCGCGCTGCGGGCCGCCACCGACGCGCACGTCACCCGCGCCCGCCAGTGCCAGCAGGGCGACGCGCCCGAGCAGCACCTGTGGGAGCTGGAGTGGATCCAGCGCCGCCGCGGCGCCGAGCTCGGCGCGACCGGGCCGCTCGCGGTGTTCTCCTCCCCCGGCTGGACGATCATGCGTGACGACTGGCTGTCGACCAGCTCCGCGCCGTCGCGCAACGTCCGGTACTTCGGGTTCGGCTCGACCAGCTCACGCTGCATCGGCGTCGCCTACGTGCTGCTGCCCGACCGGTTCCACCTGCACCTGTCCACCCCCGCCGACCAGGCCGGGCCGATGGCGGCGTTCGCGCGCGAGCTGCGGGTGGTGATCGGCGAGCTGGTGGCGCTGCTGGCGCGGTAATCGACTGGCCATCCGCGCGAAGCCGTGCTGGGCTGCGCCGATGGAGCGATTCCTCGTCACCGGCAGCTCGGGGCACCTCGGTGAGGCGCTGGTCCGCACACTGCGCGCCGACGGCGTGGGCGTCACCGGGCTGGACCGGACGTCGTCGCCCTGGACCGACGTCGTCGCCCCGCTGTCCGACCGGGCCGCGCTCGCCCACGCCCTGACCGGCGTCACGCACGTCCTGCACACCGCGACGCTGCACAAGCCGCACGTCGGGTCGCACACCCGGCAGGACTTCGTCGACAGCAACGTCTCCGGGACGCTCGCGGTGCTGGAGTGCGCGGCCGCGGCCGGGGTCGCCGGGGTCGTGTTCACCTCGTCGACGTCGGCGTTCGGCCGGGCGCTGATCGGGGAGGGTCGGGTGACCTGGATCGACGAGAGCGTCGTCCCGCGGGTGCGCAACATCTACGGCGCCACCAAGACCGCCGCCGAGGAGCTGTGCGAGCTCGCCGCACAGGACCCGGGCCTGCCGGTGGTGGTGCTGCGGACATCGCGGTTCTTCCCGGAGGCCGACGACCGGGACGACGTCCGGCAGCGGTTCGACGACGCGGCGACCAAGCTGGTCGAGTTCTGCCACCGCCGGGTCGATCTCGCCGACGTCGTGTCCGCGCACCTGGCGGCGGCCCGGCGGGCACCGGAGCTCGGGTTCGCCCGGTACGTGATCAGCGCGCCCACCCCGTTCACCCGCGACGACCTCGCCGGGCTCGCCACCGATGTACCCGCGGTGCTGGCCCGGCGGGCACCGGAGGTGGCCGCGCTGCTGGACGAGCGGGGCTGGGCGGTGCCCGGGGTGGATCGCGTCTACTCGTCGGCCCGTGCGGTGGCGGAGCTGGGCTGGCGACCACGGTGGGACGCCCGGGCGATCGCCGAACGGTTGCGCTCCGGGGCCGGTCCGGGCAGCCCGCTCGCGGCGGAGGTCGGGACGAAGGGTTACCACGCAGAGCCCACCGGCGTGTACACATCGTGAGTTCGACTCACCGGACCAGGTGACTGAGGGCCCCAGGGGCTAACGCCATGGGTGCGTACGGCGGTATGGGTGACGTAGCAGTCGGAGTCACCGCAGCCGCAGCACGAGCACCGAGCACCGAGCACCGGAGGTCCGCATGACCGGCCCGCAGCAGCCCCGGCCCCACCCCGACGACGGGACCGCCGGGGCGCGGCCGTCCCCGCAGCCCCGGCACGGCCGCTCGGAGCACGACTTCCCGCAGGACTCGTACCAGGGCGAGCAGCACCCCGGCGGCTACCCGGACCTGCGGGCGGCCCGCCCGGTGGAGCGCCCTGCCCCGGCCGTCGACGGTCACGACGACCTGTACGGCGACCGCGCCGCCGAGCCGCACCGCAGCACCGACCCGGGTGGCCACGGTGATCAGGGCCGACACGGTCGGCCCGCGCAGCGCGGGCAGGTCGACCTGGACCAGCGTGGCTACGGCGGCGAGGTTCCGGAGCCGGGGCCCGTCGGCGGGCAGCCGGCCTACCCGGTGCCGTCCACCGGGGCGGGGGCCCGCAGGCCCGTGCCCGACACCGGCCTGCGCCACGAGACCGGCCCGCGTCCGGGCTACGGCGAGTACGGCGACCCGGCCTCCCGCGGCGGGACCGCCATCGACGGCGGCCCGCCCTACGCCGGCGCACCGCCCGCGCCCGCGGCCCGCCACGTCCCGGCCGACGACCGGGACGGTGCCCCCCGCGACTCCGCGGCGGCGGCGGGATCAGGAACTGCGGTCGCCGAGCGGGACGACCCCGACCCGGCGACCGGGCCGGCGGTGGCCGTACCGGCCCAGCGCGCCGCGGCCCCCGGGAACCGGCCGGCCACCGTCGCCGAGGCCGCCGCCGCCCGGTTCGGCAACCCGGCCGGGGCACCGGCCACGGCGTCGGCGCCGGGCAGCGGGTCCGTACCGGCCCCGGCACCCGCGTCGGCCGCCGCGGCGCGGAAGGAACCGGCCGCCCTCACCGCGCTGCGGGTGATCACCTACGTGCTGGTGTCGCTGTCCTGCCTGATCTTCCTGGCGGGTGCGGTGTACGGGTTCCTCGCGTGGCTGGAGCTGCGCGACGCGCTGAGCACCTCACCGCTGTTCGGCGGGGCCGGGGGCTGAGCCGGCCCTCACAACCGGGCGAGCACGTCGCGCAGCCGCGCGTCGAACGCCTCGGGCTGCTCCATGAACCCGACGTGCCCGCCCGGGAACCGCTCGGGCGTGATCCCGAGCCCGGTCGCCAGCGCCCGGGAGGTCAGGTCGCAGAGCTGACCGTCGGAGTCCTCGCCGATGCCGACGGCGACCCGGCGGCCACGCAGGATGTCGAGATCGGGTGACCAGCGGACGGTCTCGCGCATCTCGTGCAGGAAGAAGTGGCGCTCGTCGGCGTCCTGGCGTTCCCGGCCCGGGTCGGGGTCGTCGGCGCCGGGCAGGCCGGTGGCTCCCGCGTCCCCCGGTCCGTCGGCAGTCGGATCGCCGGGGCCGTCCGGCCCGCCGGCGGGCAGGTTCGCCGCCTCCATGAACAGCGCCCAGGCCGCGGCCGGGCCCTGCTCGTGGTAGCGCCGCACCATCTCGTCGGTGGTCTCCCGGCGGGCGGCCGCGTCGGGCAGCAGCTCCTGCAGGGGCGGCTCGTGCGCGACGACCGCGCGCACGAGTTCGGGCCGGGTCTGCATCAGCGCGAGCGAGACGACGGCGCCGCCGCTGGACCCGACCAGCGTCGCCGGGCCCCGCCCGAGGTGCTCGACGAGCGCGGCGAGGTCGGCGGCGCGCACCGGCACCGGGGAGTCAGCGTCCACGTCGTCGACCGGGCTGCGGCCGGTACCGCGCGGGTCGAACGTGACCACGGTGTGGTCGGCCGCGAGCAGCGCGGCCGACGCGGCGAACCCGTCCGCCCCCATCGGGGAACCGACGAGCACGAGCAGCGGTCCGGTGCCGCGGACGTCGAAGTGGATCCGGGCCCCGGCGACGTCCAGCACGGCGTCGACGAGGGTTCCTGCGCTCTCTGCGGTGCCGGTCACGGTGGTACCTCCCGGTCGGTTCGGCCTGCACGGGTTCCGACCGGGGCGAGCCCGGAAACTCATCGCCGTACGCTGGAGATCGTGCCGGGGACGGTGGGCCGACGGATCACGAGCTGGCTGGGCGTGCTGCTGGTGTTCGTGCTGCTCGGCGGCGCGCTCGTGTGGTTCGCCGACAGCCGCGGCCTGACCACCGACGACCTGTGGGAGATCGTCGATCCGCCTCCGCCGGAGCAGTGCACCGAGGACGATCCCACCTCCGCCGGCTGCCTCACGCCGAGCGCGCTGCGCCTGCACGACGCCGCGGTGGCCCGCTTCGGCGAGCCGGGCCCGGATGCGCCGGTCCGGTCGCTCACCTGCTGGTCCGAGCACGCCTGGAACCCCTCCAGCGACCACCCCGCGGGCCGGGCCTGCGACTTCTTCCCGGCCGGGTACGGCGAGTTCCCGGCCGGGACCGACCTCGACGACGGCTGGGCGGTCGCGGACTGGCTGCGCGAGAACTCCTCGGAGCTGCGGGTGCGCTACGTGATCTGGCAGGGCCGGATCTGGTACCGCGGCGCCGGTGACACCGGGGAGGGCAGGGACGGCTGGGGCCGTCCCTACGACGGCGGCGGTGTCTACGACCCCGAGGACGCGACCGGCGGGCACTTCGACCACGTGCACGTCAGCGTCCGGCGCTGATCGGGCTTCGCGGTCCTAGAGGACCTGTTCGCCGTACATCTCCCCGAGCGGGTCGGCGATCAGCTCGATCCGCGCACCGTCGGGATCGCGGAAGTACACCGAGACGCCGGAGTGCACCTCGTGTTCCACGCCGGCCTCGGTCAGGCGGGCGACGAGCGCGTCCCACCGGTCCTGCTCGACGCTGATCGCGACGTGGTGCAGCCCGCCGAGCACCTCGGCGTACGGGCCCAGGTCGAGCCCGGGGAAGTCGAAGAAGGCGAGCAGGTTCCCGTTGCCGATGTCGAAGAAGAAGTGCGAGGAACCCGGGTAGTCCCGGTTCTCGATCAGCTCGGTCAGCGGGAAGCCGAGCACGTCCTGGTAGAAGCGCACGGTCCGCTCGACGTCCGAGCTGACCAGCGCGGTGTGGTGCAGGCCCCGGGCGGTCGACGCCGGCCGCTCGCCCGCGGGCTTGAGGTGGGTCCGGCGGATCCGGTCACGCTCGGCGTCGTGAACCGCGACGTTCGTACTCATGGCGATCGTTCCCTTCGGTGATGTGGATCAGTGCTGGCGCGCGAGCAGTGCGGTGAAGTCCGGTACGTCGTCGAAGCCGGCGGTCCGGGCCGCCCGGGGCCGGTTCGTGACCGCGTCGGCGAGCTCACCAGCGGCCCGCTCGATCCGGGCCGCCAGGGTGCTCGACGAGTCGGTCGCACCCCAGTCCTCGGGAGCGGCGAACACCGCGGTCGGCACGACCACGGCGCGCAGGTGCGCGAACAGCGGGCGCATCGCGTGCTCCAGGGCCAGCGAATGCCGCGCCGTCCCGCCGGTGGCCGCGACGAGCACCGGGGTGCCGGTCAGGGCGTCCCGGTCGAGGACGTCGACGAAGGTCTTGAACAGGCCGCTGTAGGACGCCGCGAAGATCGGCGTCACGGCGATCAGCGCGTCGGCCCCGGCGACCGAGTCCAGCACCGGCGACAGCGAGGCGTTCGGGAACCCGGTGAGCAGGTGGTCGGCCAGATCACGGGCGTGTTCGCGCAGTTCCACCTGCTCGACCTCGGCCTGCTCGCCCCGGTCGCGCAGCGCGGCCGAGGTGGCCGCGGACAGCCGGTCCGCGAGCAGCCGGGTGGACGACGGCGTGGACAGCCCGGCGCTCACCACGACGATCCTGCGTGTCATCAGGCGGCCTCCGTCCCCATCTCGTCGGTGCCCGCGGCGGCCTTCGCCGCGACCAGCGTGGCGTGTGTCGGCGCGTCCGGCACGCCGGGCGCGCGCAGCGCGGCGAACTCCGTGCGCAGCACCGGCACGACCTGCTCACCGAGGATGTCGAGCTGCTCCAGCACCGTCTTCAGCGGCAGGCCCGCGTGGTCGATCAGGAACAGCTGTCGCTGGTAGTCGCCGACGTAGTCGCGGAACCCGAGGGTCCGGTCGATGACCTGCTGCGGGCTGCCGACGGTCAGCGGGGTCTCCCGGCTGAAGTCCTCCAGCGACGGCCCGTGCCCGTAGACCGGGGCGTTGTCGAAGTAGGGCCGGAACTCGCGCACCGCGTCCTGGGAGTTGGGTCGCATGAACACCTGGCCGCCGAGCCCGACGATCGCCTTCTCGGCCGGGCCGTGGCCGTGGTGCTCCCAGCGTGCGCGGTAGAACTCGACCATCCGCTTGGTGTGCGAGGCGGGCCAGAAGATGTGGTTGTGGAAGAAGCCGTCTCCGTAGTAGGCGGCCTGCTCGGCGATCTCCGGGCTGCGGATCGAGCCGTGCCAGACGAACGGCGGGACGCCGTCGAGCGGGCGCGGGGTTGAGGTGAACCCCTGCAGCGGCGTCCGGAAGCGGCCCTCCCAGTCCACCGTCGCGCCCTCCTCGGCGTCCCACAGCCTGCGCAGCAACGCGTAGTTCTCGATCGCCAGGTTCATGCCCTGGCGGATGTCCTGGCCGAACCAGGGGTAGACCGGGCCGGTGTTGCCGCGGCCGAGCGTGAGGTCGATCCGGCCACCGGAGAGGTGCTGCAGCATCGCGTAGTCCTCGGCGATCTTCACCGGGTCGTTCGTGGTGATCAGCGTGGTCGCGGTGGACAGCTGCAGGCGCTCGGTGAGCGCCGCGATGTAGCCCAGCGTCGTGGTCGGCGAGGAGGAGAAGAACGGCGGGTTGTGGTGCTCGCCGAGCGCGAACACGTCCAGCCCGACCTCTTCGGCCTTGCGCGCGATGGTCACGATGTCGGAGATCCGCTGCGCTTCGGTCGGCGTCCGGCCCGTGGTCGGGTCGGTCGTGATGTCGCTGACCGAGAAGATTCCGAACTGCACGACTACCTCCGAGGTGATTGATCCGTCAACTACCAGTCTGCTCCAACATAGGTGATGCGTCAACTATTCCGATAGGCTGGGGCGCGTGACACGGTGGCTGGACGACCGCGAGCAGGCGGCGTGGCGGGGGTACCTGCGGATGCAGGCGAGGCTCCAGGCCGAGCTGCACCGCAGGTTGCAGGCCGAGTCGGGGCTCTCGATCGCGGACTTCGACGTGCTGGTGGCGCTGACCGACCGGCCGGACGAGCGGGTCCGCGTGCTGGAGCTGGCGTCCTCGCTGGAGTGGGAGAAGAGCAGGCTGTCCCACCACCTGGCGCGGATGCAGCGGCGCGGGCTGATCACCCGCGAGGAGTGCGACGACGACGGCCGCGGCAACTTCGTGGTGCTCACCGACGCGGGCCGGTCGGCCATCGAGCGGGCCGCCCCCGGGCACGTGGAGTCGGTCCGCGAGCTGGTCTTCGACGCCCTCACCGACGAGGACGTGGACGCACTCGCCCGGATCAGCACCGCCGTCGGGGCGCGGCTGGACGGGACCCGACCCGGTGGGACACGGCCGGGCGCGACACGGTGATCCGATGCCGACCGCCGGGGCCGCGGGCGTTCAGACCCTGCGCAGGCAGGATCCCACCCACACCCCGCCGAGCAGGACGACGATCCCGCCGCTGACCAGCGCCCCCACGACGAGCAGGGCCACCCCGCCGGCGAGGACGAGGGCGGCGACGAGCAGTTGGATCCACAGCAGCACCGCCCCAGGATTGCACCGCGCACGTCCGCCGGGACACCGCCGTGGTGCCGCGCGAAGCATCCGGTGCCATCATCGGTGCAGCGGGCAATGTCGACCGCAGGGCCGTACGGGTGATGATGTACGGCTGGACGGAGGTGCGGTCGGCACCCGTTCGGCCGCTCCGGCGACGAGCGGCCCGGAGCCACGGGGCGACGTCGGGTCGCACGGAGGGACAGGGCACCATCTCCGGGGAGTACCTGATCGGAGGCTTGCGTGATCGGACTGTCGGACACCGTGGCCGCGTTGCTGGCCGCGATCCCGGCTGCCCCGGTCCGATCGCTCCTCGTGATCGGCCTCGGGGCGTTCCTCGAGGGCCCGGTCGTCACCGTGGCCGCGGCCGCGCTGGCCGGGGCCGGGCAGCTGCCCTGGTGGGGCGTCTGGCTGGCGGCCGTGGTCGCCGACGTCGTCGGCGACACCCTGCTCTACGCGCTCGGCAGGCACGGTGACCGACCGGCCGTCGCACGGGTGCTGGCCCGGTTCGGTCTGACCGACGCCCGCCGCGAGACCCTCACCCGCGAGGTACGCACGCACCTGCCCCGGATCGTCGTCGGGGCGAAGCTCGTCGACGTCGGGGCGATCCCCGCCTACCTCGCGGCCGGCCTGGCCGACGTCGGCTACCGCCGCTTCCTGTCCTGGATCGTCCCCACCACCGCGGTGCGCGCCGCAGTGCTCGTGGGCGTCGGGTACACGGCGGGCGACCGGCTCGCCGCGGATCTGCAGAGCAGGCCGTGGCTGCTGCTCGTCGCCGGGGTCGCGGTCGGTGTCGCGCTGGTCGTCGGCAGGCTGGCGATCGTGCGGGCCACCGCGGCCCGCAGGCGCGTGCACGTCCGCTGACCCGCGGGGTGCACGCGCCCGTCGGCCTCACCCCCGCAGCTCGGGGAACGCGTCGTCGCGCCACTCGAGCGCCGAAGCCGCGTCCGGTTCGTCGGTCTCGCGCCGGCGCAGCTCGACCCGGCGGATCTTCCCGGAGATCGTCTTCGGCAGCTCCGCGAACTCGAGGCGCCGGACCCGCAGGTAGGGAGCCAGGTTCTCGCGGGCGTGCGCGAGGATCGCCAGGGCCGTCTCCCGGTTCGGCTCCCAGCCGGGGGCCAGCGCCACGTACGCCTTCGGCACCGCCAGCCGGACCGGGTCGGGCTGCGGGACCACGGCTGCCTCCAGCACCGCCGGGTGCTCGACGAGCACGCTCTCCAGCTCGAACGGCGACACCTTGTAGTCCGAGGCCTTGAAGACGTCGTCGGTGCGCCCGACGTAGAAGATGTAGCCCTCGGCGTCGCGGGTCGCGGTGTCCCCCGTGTGGTAGAAGCCGCCGGCCATCGCCTCGGTGGTCCGCTCGGGCATGTCCAGGTAACCGGTCATCAGGCTGACCGGGCGGCGGGACAGGTCGATGCAGATCTCGCCCTCGGTGTCGGAGACCTCGCCGGTGGCCTCGTCGACGAGAACCACCGGGACACCGGGCAGCGGACGCCCCATCGACCCGGGCTTGACCACCGAGCCGGGGGTGTTGCCCACCGACGCCGTGGTCTCGGTCTGCCCGAACCCGTCGCGCAGGGTCAGCCCCCACTGCCGTCGCACCTGCTCGATGATCTCCGGGTTCAGCGGCTCGCCCGCCGCGATGACCTCGCGCAGCGAACCCGGCCCGCCGGACAGGTCGGCCTTGATCAGCATCCGCCACACCGTGGGCGGCGCGCAGAACGTGGTGACCCGCCTGGAGCGCAGCTGGCCGAGCAGCGCCGTGGCGTCGAACCGGGTGTAGTTGTAGAGGAAGATCGTCGCCCCGGCGAGCCACGGCGCGAAGAAGCAGCTCCAGGCGTGCTTCGCCCAGCCCGGCGAGCTGATGTTCAGGTGCACGTCGCCCGGGGTGAGCCCGAGCCAGTACATCGTGCTCAGGTGCCCCACCGGGTAGGACGCCTGGGTGTGCTCGACGAGCTTGGGCCGGCTGGTCGTGCCCGAGGTGAAGTAGAGGAGCAGACGGTCGGTGGCGGTGGTGCCGGGGTGCGGCAGCGGAGCCTCGGCGTCCGCGCCCGGCACGCCGTCGGCGTCGGTGTAGTCCAGCCAGCCCGGCGCCGACCCGCCGACGGCCACCAGCACCCGACCGTCGTGCAGGCCGTCGAACTTCTCCGCGCAGGAGACGTCGGCGATCACGAACCGGGCCGCGCCGCGTTCGAGCCGGTCGGGCAGGTCGACGGCGCCCAGCGCCGTCGTGGTCGGCATGATGACCGCGCCGAGCTTCATGACGGCGAGCATCGACTCCCACAGCTCGACCCGGTTGCCGAGCATGACCAGCACGCTGTCCCCGCGGGAGACGCCGAGCGACGCGAGCCAGCGGGCGACCCGGTTGGAGCGGCGGCGCAGCTCGTCGAAGGTCCAGGAGCCGGCACGGCCGTCCTCCTCGACGATCTGCAGGGCCGGCCGGTCGTCACCGTCGGCGATCACGTCGAACCAGTCGTGCGCCCACTGGAACGGGCCGGGCAGCTCGGGCCAGCGGAAGTCGGCGACCGCCTTCTCGTGCTCGCCGTGCAACGCGACGAGCCGGTCCCGGGCGTCGCTGAGGATCTCGTGGTTGGTGCTCATGCTCGTGACTCCGTGCTCTCGGTCTCGTGTTCCAGCGCCCGGTTCCTGGTCTCGCGCAGCAGCGACACGCTGACCAGCGAGATCACCGCGGTGATCGACAGCATCACGCCGATCGCGATGCTGCCGAACGAGGCGGCCAGGCCGGGTGCGAGCAGTGGCGGGACCGCGCCACCGAGCACGCCCGCGAGGTTGTAGCCGAGCCCGGCGCCGGTGTAGCGGTGCTTCGCCGCGAACAGCTCCGGCAGGTAGGACCCGGCCGGCCCGTAGGAGACGGAGAAGATCACCAGCGTGACCGACAGGCCGATCCCGAACGCCAGCGGCGTCCCGATGTCCAGCACCGGGAACAGCGCGAGCGCCCAGACGATGCCGGCGATGCAGGAGACGCGGATGACGTTGCGGCGCCCGAACCGGTCGGACAGGATCCCCGAGATCACGATGCCCGCGCCGAAGACCACCGAGGCACCGATTCCCAGGCCCAGCACGACCGGGCGCTCCAGCGCGGCGCCGTCCGGATCGGTGCCGTAGGCCGTCAGGTAGGCGGTCCCCATGTAGAAGAACGCGAACAGCATGGTCAGCGCCCCCGCCGACAGCAGGACCTCGCGCGGCTGGGCGCGGACGGCCTCGAGGAACGGCAGCCGCTTGGACCGGTCCAGGGTGGCCGCCTGTGCCCTGGCCCGGGCCTGGGCATCGGTGAACGCCGGGGTCTCCTCGATCGACAGCCGCACCCACAGACCGACGCCGACCAGGGCGATCGACAGGATGAACGGGATCCGCCAGCCGTAGGTCAGGAAGGCGTCGTCGTCGTCGCCCATGACGAGGCCGGTGATCAGGAAGGTGCCCGAGGACAGTGCGAACGCGATCGCCGGGCCGAGCTGCGGGAAGACGCCGTAGAACCCGCGCTTCTCCTTCGGTGCGTACTCGGCGGTCAGCAGGGTCGCGCCGGCCCATTCGCCGCCGACGGCGAAGCCCTGGCAGAAACGCAGGAAGACCAGGATGAGCGGGGCGGCGACGCCGATCGTCTCGGCGGGCGGCAGCAACCCGATCAGGACGGTGGCGATCCCCATCAGCAGGAGGGTCGAGATGAGCGTGCGCTTGCGGCCGATCCGGTCGCCGTAGTGGCCGAAGACGACGGCGCCGACCGGGCGGGCGAAGAAGGCGACGGCGAACGTCGCGAACGACGCGACGGTGCCCGCCGTGGCACCGAGCGCCGGGAAGAAGACGGTCGGGAACACCAGCGCCGCGGCGGTGCCGTAGATGAAGAAGTCGTAGAACTCGATCGTCGTCCCGGCACAGCTGGCGGCGGCGACCCTGCGGAGCGGAACCGGTCTCGTCGTCTCCGGTGGGGGCGCGTCGGGCATCACGGGGCTCCTCGTCGAGCGGCGGTCGGGGCGGTCGGGGCGGACGAGAGGGTCACCGAGCCTGCCGCGGTGGCGCTACCCACGTAAGTAGGGATACCCACTTCGGGGGGTATCGGCTGCTCGGACGGCTTGACGCCGGCCGGGACACGTGCGAGAACGCACCCGGAACGCGGATGAGAAGCACATCTGCGCGCACCGATGGAGGGCACCCGTGGTCAACGGTGGCACGGCGTGGGCCGGTGGCCCGGTGTGGGACGCGGCCGCGGACACGGCCCGGGACACCGCCGACGGTGCGGCGGAGGACCTGGTGGCGCGGACCCTGGAGACCTCGCTGGCGCGGCGGCTGGGCGAGCTGCACCGCAGCACCGGGCTGCCGGTGGTGTTCGGTGGCCCGACCCGCAGCACGGGTGCCGGGCTGAAGCTGACGATCACCCGGCTGGCCGGGACCCTGGGCGACTCGCTGCGTCAGCTGGACGTGGTGTCGGGACGCGGCCTCGGCGGTGTCGCGATGGTGCGCAAGCGCCCGTGCCGGGTGAACGACTACGCGTCGACGTCCGGGATCACCCACGACTACGACCTGCCGGTCGTCGAGTACGAGAAGCTGACCTCGATCCTCGCCTACCCGATCATGGTGGGCGGGGCGGTGCGCGGGGTGGTCTACGGAGCCGTGCGCGAGGACCGGCCGATCGGTGACGTCGCCGTACGCCGGACCGGTGCGATCGCCACCCAGGTGGCGCGGGACGTGACGGCGATGCTGGAACCGGTCGTCCCGGGCCCCGGTGGCGGAGCGGGCCCGGACCGCAGCACGGCGCTCGACGAGCTGGCCGCGCTCGCCCGCACGACCACCGATCCGGGTCTGCGGGCCAAGCTCGATCAGATCCACCGGGCGCTCACCGGGCCGCGACCGGCTCCGGCCGTTCCGGGCGCGCTGCTGGCACCCCGGGAGGCCGAGGCGCTGCGGCTGGTGGCGGTCGGGGCGAGCAACGCCGAGATCGCCGCGGAGATGGGCCTGGCGGTGGACACGGTGAAGACCTACCTGCGCAGCGCGATGCGCAAGCTGGGCGTGCACAACCGCACCAAGGCGGTCCTCGCAGCCCGCTCCGCCGGCCTCCTGTGACCCCGTCCCGGGCGGGGTGGGGTCTCCCGGCCGGGTGCCCGGGGAGCATGATGAGCAGACATGAGCCGGGTGCACGCGTTCTCCGACGACGCTCTGGGCGACGACGATGCCGTCGAGCTGGCCGACCGGCTCCGCCGCCGCGAGGTGTCCGCGGCCGAGCTGCGGGCCGCGGTCGCCCGGCGGGTCGCCCGCGTCGAACCCGAGCTGCACGGGCTGGCGCTGGACCGGATCGACGATCCGGTGCCCGGTGAGCGGGCCGGACCGTTCGCGGGCGTCCCGACCCTGGTCAAGGACAACACCGAGGTACGGGGCTGGCCGGTCGGCAACGGCACCACCGCCTACGTCCCGGCACCGGCCCGGGAGCACGCCGAGGTCACCCGGCAGCTGCTGGCGACCGGGCTGGACCTGCTGGGCCTGACCCGGATGCCCGAGTACGGGCTGAACGCGTCCACCGAGTTCGCCGCCGCCGAACCGACCCGCAACCCGTGGGACCCGCGGTTCTCGGCCGGCGCGTCGTCCGGCGGGGCCGCCGCGCTGGTCGCCGCCGGGGTGGTGCCGGTCGCGCACGCGAACGACGGCGGCGGGTCGATCCGGATCCCCGCCGCGGCCTGCGGGCTGGTCGGGCTGAAGCCGACCCGCGGCAGGCTCGCCCCGAACGCGACCGGTGCCCGGATGCCGATCGACCTGGTCGCCGACGGGATCGTCTCCCGGACGGTGCGCGACACCGCGACCTTCCTCGCCGCCGCCGACCGGTACCGCCGCAATCCGGCCCTGCCGCCGGTCGGCCTGGTCGAGGGCCCGGCCCGGCGCCGGCTGCGGATCGGCCTGGTCCTGGACTCCCCGACCGGTGCGCAGGTCGACGCGGAGACCAGGCGGACGGTCACCGAGGTGGCCGAGCTGCTCGGCAAGCAGGGCCACGTGGTGGAGCCGGCGACCACCGGGATCGGATCGCGATTCGTCGACGACTTCCTGGACTACTGGGGCCTGCTCGCGTTCTCGGTGGTCACCGGCGGGCGCTGGCTGCACGGGCGGACGTTCGACCCGGACCGGCTGGACGCGCTCACCCACGGTCTCGCCGACCACTACCGCAAGGCGATGGCCCGCACCCCGGTGTTCCTGCACCGGTTGCGCCGGGTCGCGCAGTCCTACACCGAACTGTTCACCCGGCACGACGTGCTGCTCTCGCCGGTGCTGGCACACACTCCGCCGGAGATCGGGTGGCTGAGCCCCACGGTCGGTTTCGACGAGCTCACCCGGCGGTTGCTCGACTACGTGGCCTTCACCCCGCTGTGCAACGTCGCGGGCGCCCCGGCGATCTCGGTCCCCTCCGGGACGGCGGGCAACGGGCTGCCGCTGGCGGTGCACCTGTCCACCGCCACGGGCGACGAGCGCACCCTGCTGGAGCTGGCGTTCGCGCTGGAGGCCGACCGGCCGTGGCCGCGGATCCAGGGCTGAGCCCGGCGGCGGAGCCGGCTCAGATGTTGCCGCGGCGCATCTGCTCCCGTTCGATCGCCTCGAACAGCGCCCGGAAGTTGCCCTTGCCGAAGCCGAGCGAACCGTGCCGCTCGATCAGCTCGAAGAACACCGTCGGCCGGTCCCCGATCGGCTTGGTGAAGATCTGCAGCAGGTAGCCGTCCTCGTCGCGGTCGACCAGGATCCCGCGCGAGCGCAGCTCGGAGATCGGCACCCGGACCTGCCCGATGCGCTCGCGCAGGTCCGGGTCGTCGTAGTAGGCGGCGGGGGTGTCGAGGAACTCGACGCCGCGGGCGCGCAGCTCGTCGACCGTGCGCAGGATGTCGTTCGTGGCGAGCGCCAGGTGCTGGGCGCCGGGGCCGCCGTAGAACTGCAGGAACTCGTCGATCTGCGAGCGCCGCCGCCCGGGCGCGGGCTCGTTCAGCGGGAACTTCACCCGGTGGTTGCCGCTGGCGACGACCTTGCTCATCAGCGCCGAGTACTCACCGGCGATGTCGTCGCCGACGAACTCGGCCATGTTCGTGAAGCCCATGATCCGGCGGTAGAAGTCCACCCAGGTGTCCATCCGGCCGAGCTCGACGTTGCCGACGACGTGATCGAGCGCCTGGAACAGCCGCGGCCCCCGGTCGGCGACCGTGGACGATCGCGCCACGTAGCCGGGCAGGTAGGGGCCGGTGTAGCGGGAACGGTCGACCAGGCTGTGCCGGGTGTCGCCGTAGGTCGCGACAGCGGCGGTCCGGACGGTGCCGTGCCCGTCGGCGACGTCGTGCGGCTCGGCGAGCACGGTGGCGCCGTGCGCACGGGCGTGCGCGACGGCACGGTCCACGTCGGGCACCTCGAGGGCGATGTCGACGATGCCGTCACCGTGCGCGCGGTGGTGGTCGGCGACCGGGCTGGCCGGGTCGACGGCCCCGCGCAGCTCGAACCGGACCGCCCCGGAACGCAGCACATAGGCCTGGTGGTCCCGGTTACCGGTCTCCGGACCGGAATAGGCGACCAGCTCCATCCCGTAGACGACCTGGTAGGTCAGGGCGGCCTGGGTGGCGTTGCCGACCGCCCAGACGACCGCGTCCCAGCCCGTCACCGGGAACGGGTCGCGCGAACCGTCGTGGTCGACGAGACCGACCAGGCGGCGCAGGGTCTCGGCGTCCAGCTCGGCCAGCCGCTCGGCGTCGGTGAGGGTGTGCTCGACGGTCATCGGGTCACCTCCGGGTGGACACTGCTGGGCACGGGTGGGCATCGAGGACACCTCAGTTCCAGGAGCCTCGGCAACCAGCCCATCTCGAGCTGGCGGAACTGCCCAGATCGACCCGGTGGGCAGCGCCCGTTGCTGGGCGCACGGCCCAGCGGGGCCGGGTGCGGCCTTCTACCCTTGCACCGGTGACGACCGACGACCTGCGCGGCCGCCCCGGGCCGCCCGGCCCGCCCCGCACCCACCCGCTCGACCCGGCCGGGCTGGATCCCGCACGCGCCGCGCTGCACGCCCGGATCGCCACCGGCCCGCGGAAGGCCCAGGCCGGGGTTCCGCTCACCGACGAGCGCGACCGGTTGCTCGGGCCGTTCGGGGTGATGTTGTTCTCCCCCCGGATCGGGGATGCCGTGCAGCAGCTCGGCGCGGCCCTGCGGTTCGACGACGATCTCCCGCCCCGGTTGCGCGAGCTGGCCGTGCTCGCGGTCGCCGTGCACCACGGCAGCGCGTTCGAGTGGTCGGCGCACGAGGGCCTCGCCCGGCGGTGCGGGTTGTCCGCCGGGCAGCTGCAGGCCCTGCTCGACGGCGCCGTGCCGGACGGCCTCGATCCCGGTGAGGAGGTCGCGCTGGACGTCGTCCGGACGTTGCTGGCCACCCACGACCTCGACGGCGACCGCTACGGCGTGGCGCTGGAGACCCTCGGCCGCGACACCCTCGCCGCGCTGGTCTGGCTGACCGGCTACTACGCGATGCTCGCCGGGGCCCTGGCGGTGTTCCGGCCGGAGTGAGGGGTACGTGTCCGTCGTGACCTACCGCGCTCAGCCGCGAACGCGGATGCTGGTGGGGCGCGCCGGAGGAAGGGAGCAGCGTGACCGGGAGCGTCGTGGGGCAGACCGCTGTGGGGCGGACGGTCGCCTCCGCCATGCACACCTTCCCGAAGACCTGCGGCCGGGCGACGACGGTCGGCCGGGCCCGGGAGCTGTTCGGCAAGCCGAAGGTGCACGCGCTGCTGCTGGTCGAGGACGGCCTGCTGCACGCCGTCGTCGAACGCCCCGACCTGGCCGGGCTCGCCGACGCAGCACCGGCCGCACCGGCCGGCCGGCTGGCCGGTCGCACCGTCGGCCCCTCCGCGGACCTGGCGACGACCTGGGAGCTGATGGCGCGCGACGGGCGGCGCCGGCTCGCCGTCGTCGACGACGACGGGCGGTTGCTCGGGCTGCTCTGCCTGAAGCGGTCCGGGCGCGGTTTCTGCTCCGACGAGGGCATCCGCGCCCGGGAGCTGGAACGCGCCGGGCTCGAACGACCCACCGACCGGCGGTGATGGTGGCCACACCCGCGTGAGGGGCCGGCCCGCCGGGCACTCCCACCCACGCAGGCAACCCGAGGAGGTCATCGTGTCGTTCACCGACAAGATCAAGAACAAGGCCGAGAACGCCACCGGCGTCGCCAAGGAGAAGGCCGGCGAGGCCACGGGTGACGACGAGCTCCGCGCCGAGGGCAAGGCCGAGCAGACCAAGGCCTCGCTGAAGGACGCCGGCGAGAAGATCAAGGACGCGGCGGCGAACGTCAAGGACGCCTTCAGCAAGGACTGACAGCACGCAGGCGCCGGCCGGACCGCTCCGGGTCCCGCCGGCGCCCCGCCCGGTCAGCCGCCGGACCCGCGGGCGGCGGCCAGGCCTGCGGCGACCAGCGGCGCCGTCGCGTCACCGACTCCGTCGAACCCCTCGCCCCGGGTGTCACCGCGCAGGTGCCGCTCGTGGATGCCCTCGGCGATCACCGCGATCTTGAGGTACGCCAGGCCGAGATGGAACGCCCAGTCCCGCGGCTCCCGGCCCGACACCGTGGTGTACCGGGCGACCAGCTCGTCCGGGGCGGGCATCCGGGCGCTGGTCGACGCCGCGACCCCGGCCAGCACCGGCGCGAACACCTCGTCCCGGTAGACGGTGTGCAGCGCGAGATCGGCGAGCGGATCTCCCAGGGTGGCCATCTCCCAGTCGACGACCGCGCGCACCCGTGTCGGGTCCGTCCGGTCCAGGATCGCGTTGTCGATCCGGAAGTCGCCGTGCACCACCGCCGCACCGCTCTCCTGCGGACAGGCCTCGTCGAGCAGGGCGTACAGCGTGTCGACGTCGGGCAGTTCCCGGGTGCGCACCCGCTGCCACTGCGAGTACCAGCGGTCGACCTGGCGGCGCAGGTAGCCGGTGGGTTTCCCGAGCCCGGCGACCGGTTCCGCGGTCACGTCGACGGCGTGCAGCGCGGCGAGCGTGTCGACGAGTGCGAACGCGCAGTCGCGGACCAGCGCGTCGGACCAGCCGGCCAGGTCGGCCTCACCGCGCACCACGATCCCGTCGACGAACCCGGTCAGTGCGAACGGCACGCCGAGCACCGAGTCGTCGGCGAGTGCGACCGCGGGCGCGACCGGTACGCCGGACCCGGCGAGCGCCGCCACGAACCGGAACTCGCGCCCCATGTCGTGCGCCGACGGGGTGAGCGTGCCCAGCGGTGGGCGGCGCAGGATCCAGACCGCGGAGCCGTCGGTCACCCGGTAGGTGAGGTTGGACCGGCCGCCGGAGACCAGCTCCGCCGTGACCCCGCCCCGGTAGCCCTCGACGTGCTCGGTCAGGAACCGGTCCAGCGCGACCAGGTCGAGCCCGTCGGGGCCGGCCGCGGCGACCGGATCGGCGGAGCTCATCGGGCGGGCACCGGGTCGGCCGCCGTACCGGCCTCGTCGGCCGTACGGGCCTGTGCGACGCGCCGGCCGACCACCCGGCGGGCGATCGACCAGCGGTGTGTCTCGGACGGGCCGTCGTAGATCCGGAACGGGCGCACCTCACGCAGGAAGCGACCCAGCAGCACGTCCCCGGACACCCCGAGCGACCCGCAGAGCTGCAACGACCGGTCCACCACCCGCCACACGGCCTCCGCGGTGAAGACCTTCGCCACCGACACCTCGGTCCCGGCGTGCCGGCCGGCGTCCAGCTCCCAGCAGGCACGCAGGATCAGTCCGCGGGCGGCCGAGATGTCGATCTCGTTGTCGGCGATCATCGCCTGGGCCATGCCGAGGTCGCCGAGCCGCGACCCGAACAGCCTGCGCTGCGCCGCGTGCGCCACCGCGATGTCCTGCGCCCGGCGGGCGATCCCCAGCCAGCGCATGCAATGCGTCGTCCGGGCCGGACCGAGCCGCACCTGGGCGTAGCGGTAACCCTGGTCGACCTCGCCGAGCACGGCGTCGTCGCCGACCCGGCAGTCGTCGAAGGTGACCTCCAGGTGCCCACCGTGCAGGGACTCGTCGAGCGTCGGGATGTGCCGGCCCACCCGCATGCCCGGGTTGTCGGCGTCGACCAGGAACATCGTCGCGCCGCCGCGGTCCCCGGGCTCGCCTGCCGTGCGGGCCATCACGATCGCGAACGCGGCGCCGTCCGCACCGGTGATGAACCACTTGTGGCCGTCGATCCGCCAGCCACCGGGGACCCGGGTGGCGGTGGTGGCCAGCGCGTCCGGATCGGACCCGGCGCCGGGCGCGGGCTCGGTCATCGCGAAGCAGGACCGCACGTCACCGGCCGCGAGCGGGGCGAGGTAGCGCTGCTTCTGCTCCTCGCTCGCGATCTGTTCCAGCATGTGCACATTGCCCTCGTCCGGCGCAGCGATGTTCAGCGCGATCGGGCCGAGCAGCGAGTAGCCGGCCTCCTCGAACACCGCGGCGCGCCCGCGCATGTCCAGGCCGTGACCGCCGAGCTCCTGCGCCGCGTGCGGTGCGAACACCCCGGCCGCGCGGGCGCCCGCCTGCAGCTCGCGGCGGACCTCCTCGGACACCGCGACGCCGTCGTTCGCGACCTCGACCGGGATCACCTCCTCCCGGACGAACCGGGCGGTGCGGGCGGCGAGCTCGGCGACCAGCGGGTCCGGCTCGAAGTCGACGGCCATGTCTCCTCCTTGGTTGGCTAATGGTCATTAGCCACCATGTCGCCTGTTCAGAGCAAGGCGCTGCCGCCCACGTCACAGATCACGGGATAGAGTGCTAGCCGTGCGGGAGGCGGAGATCCGGGCGGCCGCGCTGGAGGAGTTCGTCCGGCGCGGCTACGAGGCGACGACGATGGCCGACATCGGGGCCGCCGTCGGCATGCGCGGACCCAGCCTCTACAAGCACGTCAGCTCGAAACAGGACCTGCTCGCCTCGCTGATGCACACGACGATGACCGCGCTGCTGCACCACCACGACGAGGCCGTCTCCGGGGTGGACGACCCGGTGCAGCGGCTGCGCCGCGCCGTCGACGCGCACGTCCGGTTCCACGCCCGGCACCGGCGCGAGGCGTTCGTCGGGAACCGGGAGCTGCGCAGCCTGGTCGAACCGCACCGCTCCACGATCCTGGGCCTGCGTGACACCTACGAGCAGCGGTTCCGCGCGCTGATCACCGACGGGGTCGCCCGCGGTGCCTTCCGGGTCGCCGACCCGCAGCTGGCGTCCTACGCGATCCTCGACCTGGGGATGGGGGTCGCCGTCTGGTTCCGCGAGGACGCCGGGCCGAGCGAGAACGAGGTGGCCTGGGCGCAGGTGGAGTTCGCGCTGCGCCTGGTCGGCGCGGCCACCACCTGACCCGCGCGACGACTGGCACCGGAACGGTCACGGCGGGCCGAGCAGGACGACGGCGAGGGCGGCGTCGCGCGGGCGGGTCAGATCCAAGCCGGTGAGCCCGGCGAACCGGCGCAACCGGTTGAGCACGGTGTTGCGGTGACAGTAGAGCCGTCCGGCGACCTCGGCGACGCTGCCGGAGTCGAGGTAGGCCTGCGCGGTCGCACGGAGCAGCTCGGCCTCGTCGGGGCGGGCCGCGTCGAGCCCGGTGAGCAGTGCCCCGGCGAGTCCGCCGTGCTCGTCCAGGGCGTGCCGGGCGACCAGCGGCCACGCCTCCCGTGGACCGACCGGGCCGGTGGCGCCCGGCGGGAGCAGGTGGGCCATCCGGACCGCGGCCGAGGCGGCCCCGGGAACCGCGCCGAGGCCGTCGACGTCGTCGACGACCACGCAGCCGATGCCGGCGGTGAGCCGGTGTCCGGGTGCGGGCGCACCGGGCACATCGCCCGCCCAGAAGACGACCACCCCGTACTCGACGTCGCGCAGGTGCACCCCGATGGCGCGGGCGGCCCGGCCACGCAACGTCGCCGCCTGGTCGGCGAGGGCCGCACAGACCGTGAACCTCGCGTTCTCGCGGACCCCGAGCCCGGCGGCGAGCCGGGCGGCCCGGTGCTCCGCCGGCGGCCCCGGCCGGAACAACAGGTCCAACAGCTGGCGGTGCTCGTCGCGCTGCTGCTCGGCCAGCAGCGCCTGCTCGTCGAGGAAGGCGAAGTGCACCTCGCGGGCGTACGCGTCGACGACGGCCCACAGCCGGTCGGCCCGGTGGGCGACGGCGGCCGCGTCCCCGCTCCGGTCGAGCAACGCCGACCAGAGGACGGGGAAGTCCAACCGGACCGCGCGGACCAGGTCGTCGAGGTCGACGCCCTGCCGGGCGCGGTGCCTGCCGAGCCGGTCCGGGAGGTCGCCGAGCTCGATCCGGCCGTCGGTGCGGGCGAGCTGGTCGACGAGCAGGGCGAGCGACTCCCGCGCGGTGTCGCGCAGGTCGGCCGGGCTCACCGGCTGGTCGTCGTAGTGGCCCTCGTCCTCGAGCCGGGTGAGGAACGCAGCGGCCAGCTCGGGCACCTGCCGGCGCAGCCGGGCCACCGTCCGCGCCCAGGCGTCCTCGGTGTCCATCGGCGTCACCCTGCCAGTTCAGCTGCCCGCTATCCCGCCCGCGGCGAGCCTGCGCAGCACGCCGGTGAGCAGGTCCAGCCCGGCACACGCATCGGCGTCGGTGGTGTGCTCGCCCTCGTTGTGGCTGATCCCGTCCACGCTGGGCACGAACAGCATCACCGTCGGGACGTGCCCGTTGAGGTTGACCGAGTCGTGCCCGGCGACCGTCATGATCCGCCGGTGGCTCAGGCCGAGCTCGTCGGCGACCTCGCGAGCCAGCTGCACCCCCGCCGGCGAGAACGGTTGCACGCCCCAGCCGTGCGACCCGGCGATCTCGACGCCGACCCGGGCGGACCGCTCGATCTCCGGCACCCGCTCGTGCAGCACCGCGTCGGCGTGGGCGAGCAGCGCCTCGTCCGGTGAGCGGAGATCGAGGTTCATGCTGACCTCGCGGGCGACCGTGACGGGGCTGTTCGGTTCGACCACCATCCGGGAGACCGAGGTGTGCAGCGGCGCCTCCGGGGCGGACAGCTCGTCGGAGAGTTCGCGGGCGAGCACGACGAGGCGGGCTGCACCGAGCAACGCGTCCCGCCGGTCGGCCATCACCGTGGAGCCGGTGTGCGACTGCTCGCCGACCACCCGCAGCCCGTACTTGCGCGCCGCCCAGGTGGCCTCGACCAGCCCGATCGTCGTCCCGGCGTTCTCGAGGACCCGGCCCTGCTCGACGTGGATCTCGGCGTAGGCGGCGACGTCGGCGAGTGCCGGAGCATCGGTGCCGGTGCGCCCCATCGCCGCCAACCGGTCGCCGACCCGGACTCCCGCGGCGTCCCGGGTGTCCAGTGCCTCGGCGAGATCGAGCCCGCCGGTGAAGACCGCGCTGCCGAACATGCTCGGCGTGAAGCGGGAGCCCTCCTCGTTGAACCAGTTGACGACTGCCAGGTTCAACGCGTGCGTCTCGCGACCCAACCGGTGCACCGCGTGCGCCGCGGCCAGCACGCCGTAGGCGCCGTCCCAGCGGCCGCCGCGGGGCTGGCTGTCCAGGTGCGAGCCGACCAGCAGGTACCGGGCACCCGGGGTACGTTCCAGCAGGCCGAACTGGTTCCCGACCCGGTCGTGCCGGACGGTGAAGCCGCGGTCGGCCAGCCACCGGCCGAACCAGATCCACTGGGCCTCGTCCGCTTCGGACGCCGCCTCCCGGTGCACGCCGCCGCGCTCCGTGGCACCGAAACCGGACAGGGTCGCGAAGTCGGTCAGGAACGTGCCGTCACCGCTCATCGGGGCCTCCCGTCGCTCGCCGGTCCCCATCGGAGCACGGCCCGGCCGGGACGTCATCGGCGCGGCGTCACCGCTTGCCCGACAGCGGCTGTGCATCTGCACAGGGGTCGGCGCCGCACGTGACGCCCGTGTTTCGTTGTGCAGACGCACAGTTCTGCGCCGGGAGTTCGCGGCGAGCGTGCGTTCCGCCGAACCACCGTGCCCCCGATGCTGTCACGACCCGCACGACCCATACGACGCGATCCGGGAGGCGGCATGGCCGAGGTGACGGTGACGGACGCCGAAGCGCGCAAGGTGGCGTTCGGGGCGTTCGTCGGCACCGCGCTGGAGTGGTACGACTTCTTCCTGTACGGCACGGCGGCCGCGCTGGTGTTCAACCGGCTGTACTTCGCCACCGACGACGCGGTCGTCGCCACCCTCGCCGCCTTCGCCTCGTTCGCGGTCGGCTTCGCGGCCCGGCCACTGGGTGCGGTGGTCTTCGGCCACCTCGGCGACCGGATCGGCCGGAAGCGCTGCCTGATCATCACCGTCACGATGATCGGGATCGTGACCGGGCTGATCGGCCTGCTCCCCGACTTCGCCACGATCGGACTGGCGGCACCGCTGCTGCTGACCCTGTTCCGGCTGCTGCAGGGCGTCGCGGTGGGCGGCGAGTGGGGTGGCGCGGTCACCCTGGCCGTGGAGCACGCCCCACCGGAGCGGCGCGACCGGTACGCGGCGATGCCGCAGATCGGGGCCCCGGTCGGGACGCTGCTGTCGTCCGGCGCGTTCCTCGCGGTCGCGCAGCTGCCCCCGGAGAGCTTCGACGCGTGGGGCTGGCGGATCCCGTTCCTGGCGGCGTTCCCACTGCTCGGGGTCGCGGTGTGGCTGCGCAGGCGGGTCGAGGAGTCACCGCTGTTCGAGCAGCTGCTGGAGCAGGACGAGCGGTCGTCGTCCCCGGTCCGCGAGGTGTTCGTGCGGGCCTGGCCGCAGCTGGTCGTCGGCGCCGGGAGCACCCTGCTCGGCGTCGGCGGCTTCTACCTGATCACGACGTTCATCATCAGCTACGGGACCACCCAGCTCGGGTTGCCCCGGTCGCTGATGCTGGGCGCCACCCTGGTCGCCGCCGCCGTCGAGATCGGCGTGGTGATCGTGGGCGGCAGACTCGCCGAGCGGTACGGCGCGTGGCGGGTGACGGTGACCGGTGGTGTCGCGTCGGCGTTGACGGCGTTCCCGGCGTTCTGGCTGATCGACACCCGGGGCGCGGTGGCGGTGGTCGTCGGTGTCACGGTGGCGACCGCGCTGCTGTCGGTCCCCTACGCCGTGTCCGGGGCGCTGCTCACCGAGCTGTTCCCGCCGAACCTGCGCTACAGCGGCGTCGCCCTGTCCGCCAACCTCGCCGGGGTCGTGTCCGGTTTCGTGCCGCTGGCGGCGACCGCGCTGCTCGCCGTCGGATCGGGCACCTCGACCCTGCCCGCGCTGTTGCTGGTCGGGATCGCACTGGTCACAGCCGTGTCGGGGGCGGTCGCGCCCTGGTTCTTCGTCGAGCGGGACCGGGTCGGCACGCGGTCCTGAACACCGGCGGCGATCAGATCGAGGCCAGGATGTCGTAGTCGGCCCCGTCTGCTGTGGCGAGGTAGATGCGCTGCTCGGTGCGGGCCCCGGTGACCCGCACCGTCCCGCGCGGCCCGTCGTGGCAGGAGCGGTCGGCGGCTTCGGTGAGCGGCCCGACCTCGGCGGTCCCGGCACGCTCGATCAGCTCGGCCAGCACCCGCACACCGTCGTAGCAGGACTCACCGGGAGCGTTCAGGACCGGCGCGTCCGGGCCGAACCGGCGCACGTACCGGGCGCCGAACCCGAGGCTCTCCGCGGTCGGCAGGGACTCGAAGTAGCCGGCGGCGGTGAACACGTCCCGGGACGCCCTGGCACCGATCTGGGTGAGCATGCTCTCGTCCATCAGCGGGGAGAAGCGGGCGCACCGGTCCTCCAGACCCCGCCGGGCGAACTGCCGGTTGAACTCGACGGCGTCCCGCCCGACGAGCAGCATCAGCACCCCGTCGCAGCTGCCGGACTCGATCCGGCGCAGCACGGGCCCGAAGTCCACGGTGCCGAGCTCGAGGAACTCGACGCCGTCCAGCGGCGGAGCACCGCACTCGTGGAGGAACCGGCAGGTGAGCTCGGTCGAACGGCGCGGCCACACGTAGTCGTTGCCGACGACGAACCAGCGACGCACGCCGATCTCCTCGGCCATCCAGCGCAGCGCCGGGTAGAGCTGGATCTCCGGGGTCTCGCCGATCGCGAACACCCCGGGGGTCGTCTCACCGCCCTCGTAGAGCGCGGTGAACACGTACGGGACCCGGCTGCGCAGTCGCGGGGCCAGGCGCTGCCGGACGGCGGAGGTGTGCCACCCGACGACGGCGTCCACCCGGCCGGCGTCGACCAGCGACCCGACCTCGTCGGCGACCCGGGACGGCCCGGCGCCACCGTCCACCACGATCATCCGGACCGGCCGGCCCAGGATCCCGCCCTCGGCGTTGATCTCCTCGGCGGCGAGCTGGGCGCAGAGCAGGCAGGACGGCCCGTACAGGGCCTCCGAACCGGCGAACGGGATCACGAGAGCCACCGTGAACGTGGTGCCGCCGCCGTCCCCGGCGTGCCCCATGCCCCATCACCTCCGTGTGCGGGTTCCCACCCGTCAACACGCCCCCGCTCACCAGGTATTCCGGATCGTCGACCGGATCGGACGCGGCGCACGCCGATGCGACGGTCGGCGCCGTCCGGTACCCCGGACGGGGGCTGCGGCGCCCCGCATCCGCCCACCGAGCGGGCCGGACCGACCGCCCGCCGCGTTCCGCGGAACGCGGTGGCCGCCCCCGGGCCACGGGTCATCCCGTGCGGTCGGCGCGCCGGGCGGCGGCGATCGAGCGCAGCTGCTCGCCGTTCCCGCTCGCCCGGAGCCGCTCGGCACCCGATGACTCGGCACCCGATGACTCGGCACCCGATGTCTCGGCAGCCCACGATTCAGCACTCGATGACGTTGACCGCCAGACCGCCCCGGGACGTCTCCTTGTACTTCACCTTCATGTCCGCACCGGTCTCACGCATGGTCTTGACCGCTTTGTCGAGCGACACGACGTGCGTCCCGTCGCCGTGCAGCGCCATCCGGGCGGCCTGGATCGCCTTCGCGGCCCCGACCGCGTTGCGCTCGATGCACGGGATCTGGACCAGACCGCCGACCGGGTCGCAGGTCAGGCCGAGATGGTGCTCGACGGCGATCTCCGCGGCGTTCTCCACCTGCTCCGCGGTGCCGCCGAGCACCTCGGTCAGCCCGGCCGCGGCCATCGCGGCGGCCGAGCCGACCTCGCCCTGGCAACCGACCTCGGCGCCGGAGATCGAGGCGTTCTCCTTGATGATCGATCCGATCGCGCCGGCGGTGAGCAGGAAGCGGGCCACACCGGCGTCGTCGGCGCCGGGGACGAACCGGCGGTAGTAGTGCAGCACCGCCGGGACGATGCCGGCGGCTCCGTTGGTCGGGGCGGTGACGATCCGGCCGCCGGAGGCGTTCTCCTCGTTCACCGCGATCGCGAACAGGCCGACCCAGTCCATCACGTGCAGCGGGTCGGTCCCCGGGCTCGCCGCGAGCAACCGTCGGTACAGGCCGGGTGCGCGGCGGCGTACCCGCAGGCCACCGGGCAGGACGCCGTCGCGCTCGCAGCCGCTGCGCACGCACTCGCGCATGACCTCCCAGATCCGCAGCAGGCCGTCGTCGATCTCGGTGTCGTCGCGGTGCACCAGCTCGTTGCCGCGCATCACACCGCTCACCGGCAGACCGGTCCGGGCACAGGTGGCGAGCAGGTCGGCACCGCTGTGGAACGGGAACGGGGCCGCCGCATCGACGTCGGGGCCCTCAGACCGGCGCGAGCCGGCGGACCCGTCGGACCGGCGCGAGCCGGCGGGGCCGTCGGACCGGCCCGGGCCGGCCGGTCCGCGCACGAACCCGCCGCCGACCGAGTAGAAGATGCGGTCGCGCAGCTCGTCGCCGTCGGCGCCGTAGGCCCGGAAGATCATCCCGTTGGGGTGCTCCGGCAGTGACCGGCGGCGGTGCAGCACCACGTCGTCGGACGTCGAGAAGGAGATCTCGTGGGTGCCGCCGAGCCGGAGCCGCCCGGTCTCCCCGATCCCGGCGACCACCTCCGGTGCGCGGCCGGTGTCGACGGTCTCGGGCCGCTCGCCCAGCAGCCCGAGCACGACGGCCGGGCCGCTTCCGTGCCCGTGCCCGGTCGCGCCCAGCGACCCGAACAGCTCGGCCCTGATCCGCGCGACGCGGGGCAGCAGGCCCTCCTCGGCGAGGCCGGTGACGAACCGCGCCGCAGCCCGCATCGGGCCGACGGTGTGCGAGCTGGACGGGCCGATCCCGATCGAGAACAGGTCGAAGACGCTGACCGGCACGGGCATCGGGTTCAGCTCCCCGGGTAGAGCGGGCGACGGGCGACCAGCACCGCGACGCGCTCGCGCAGGGCGGTCGCCCGCGCACCGTCGAAGCCCGGGGCGAGTGCCCCGGCCACGATGTCGGCGACCTCGCGGAAGTCCTCGGCGTCGAACCCGCGGGTGGCCAGCGCCGGGGTGCCGATCCGCAGCCCGGAGGTGACCATGGGCGGGCGCGGGTCGAACGGCACCGCGTTGCGGTTCACGGTGATCCCGACCTCGTGCAACCGGTCCTCGGCGGCCCGGCCGTCCAGCTCGGAGTTCACCAGGTCGACCAGCACCAGGTGGACGTCGGTGCCGCCGGTGAGCACCCGGATCCCGGCACCCGCGGTGTCCTCGGCGACCAGCCGTTCGGCGAGCAACCGGGCCCCCTCGACGGTCCGCCGCTGGCGCTGGGCGAACTCGTCGGTGCCCGCGATCCTCAGGGCGACGGCCTTCGCCGCGATCACGTGCTCCAGCGGCCCGCCCTGCTGACCGGGGAACACCGCGGACCCGATCCTCGTGGCGTGCTCGGCGCGGGCCAGGATCAGTCCGCCGCGCGGCCCGCCTAGCGTCTTGTGCGTGGTGGTGGTGACGACGTCGGCGTAGGGCACCGGGCTCGGGTGCTCGCCCGCCGCGACCAGGCCGGCGAAGTGCGCCATGTCCACCATGAGCAGCGCACCGACCTCGTCGGCGATCCGCCGGAACCCGGCGAAGTCGAGCTGTCGCGGGTACGCCGACCAGCCTGCGATGATCAGCTTCGGCTGTTCGGCGCGGGCGACGCGCTCGACCTCGGCCATGTCGACCAGGCCGGTCGTGGCGTCGACGTGGTAGGCCGAGACCTGGTAGAGCTTGCCCGAGAAGTTGAGCTTCATGCCGTGCGTGAGGTGCCCGCCGTGCGCCAGGTCGAGGCCGAGGATGCCGTCCCCGGGCTGCAGCAGCGCCGCCATCGCGGCCGCGTTGGCCTGCGCGCCGGAGTGCGGCTGCACGTTGGCGTAGTCGGCGCCGAACAGCTCGCGGGCCCGGTCGATCGCCAGCTGCTCGACGACGTCGATGTGCTCGCAGCCGCCGTAGTAGCGCCGGCCCGGGTAGCCCTCTGCGTACTTGTTGGTCAGGACCGAGCCCTGGGCCTCCAGCACCGCGACCGGTGCGAAGTTCTCCGAGGCGATCATCTCCAGGGTGTCGCGCTGCCGGGCCAGCTCGGCGTCGACGGCCTTCGCGACCTCGGGATCGACCTCGTCCAGCGACGCGGTGAAGGTGCTGTTCACGCGCTCTCCTCCCCGGTCAGCGAGCGGTACTCGGCGGCGGTCAGCAGCTCGGGTGCGCCGTCGGCACCGGGCTCGACCCGGAACAGCCAGCCGCGGCCGTAGGGGTCCTCACCCGCGGTCTCCGGTGCGTCGTCGAGGGCGTCGTTGACCGCGGTGACGGTCCCGCCGAGGGGGGCGAACAGCTCGCTCACCGACTTGGTGGACTCGATCTCGCCGCAGGCCTCGCCGGCGGTGACGGTGTCCCCTGCCGCGGGCAGCTGGACGAACACGATGTCACCCAGTGCCTCGGCGGCGTGCGCGGTGATGCCGACGGTGGCGGTGCCGCCTTCGAGGCGTACCCACTCGTGCTGTTCGGTGTAGCGCAGGTCGACGGGAACGGACATGTGTCGGGTCCTCTCAGTCGGGGCGGGTGGGGAAGGGCAGCTCGGCGAGCGCGGTACCGGGGCCGGACAGCGCCCGGCCGACGAGGGCCGTCGCGATCGGGGTGGCCCAGGGGCGGGACAGCACGCCGCTGGTCACCTCGCCGATCGGCACCCCGGCGTCGTCGGGCACCGGGCGGCCGGCCCGCGACACGAGGCCTGGGCCGAGCTCGTGACCGCGGAGCGGTCGGTGCGGGCACCGGAGGCACGGGTACAGAAGGAACGGGTACAGCAGACACGGGCGCAGAAGGCCCGAACACAGTAGGCGCAGGCACAGAGGGCACGGACACAGCAGGCACGGGCACTGGGCGCTCGGTCTGGCTCATCGTGGTGCTCACCCCGGGACGTGGCGCGTGGGCGGTGCCGCCCACACGGTCCCCCTCTGTCCCGAACCTGAGAGATTCACCGGTGCACGACCGGCTTTCACCATCGGCGAGGCGTGTCCGACGCCTGCTTTCCAGAGTGGCCTGGCCCGGGCGGTGTGGGGTACCTGAGAGTTTGGCGGGGTGCTTGCTCCTCCGGTGCCTGCCGGACACCGGTGGTGCCGTGTGGTTCGACAGGTCTCTTCCGCGCGGGCTCGTACGGCCCGGTGTTCAGTTGTCGGCAGGACGATACCGATTCCCGGCCCGATGGGAAGGGGCCGGACGTGACACCCGGCCGACACGGACCGCCTGGCCGGCGCCCGCGTGGTACTACACTCCGCAGCATGTCAACAGGTGATGACGTGTCGGTCGCGGGTGACCGCGACGCCGATCTCGCCTTCGACGCGCTCGCCGATCCCATCCGCCGGCAGATTCTGACGGTGCTCTCCGAGTGCGACGAGTGCAGCGCCGGCGAGCTCGCCGACCGTGTCACCAGCGTGGGACGCACCGCCGTGTCCACGCACCTGCGCGTGCTGCGTGTCGCCGGGCTGGTGTCCGAGCGTCGCGCCGGGAGGTTCCGCTACTACTCGATCGAGCCCGGCGGGGCGGCCGCGGACGTCATCCGGTTGCTGCGGAACCTGTTCCAGTCGTCGTTGGGCCAGGCACGTGCGGCGACCGAGGGCGAGCGCGAGCGACGGGGTGCGGCCGGATGACGCGACCGTCCTCCGAGTCGCGCTGAGCCGGCCCGTCGGCCGACATGGGGACGATCTCGGTCGCGGTGGAGGAGTTCGCCGCCGCCGCTCCAGCCGTGGTGTTCGGCCGGTTCGGCCGGAGCGGGGAGGGTGGCTGGCTCTTCGGGGCCGCCTGCGACCGGATCGCGGTGGGCGAGCCGGTCACCGTCGAAGCCCCGATCGGGGGCGGTCCGCCGGTGGAGATCCTCGGCCGGATCTGCGCGCTCCGGCCGCCCCACCTGCTCGCGATCACCCATGACCAGCCGTGGCGGGGGCGGATCAGGCTCCGGTTCGCCGACGTGCCCGGCGGGACCCGGATCAGGCTCGACGCGACGGTCGACGAACAGGGTCTGGAGTGGCTCATGCGACGGCGCGGGCACCCGGTGCGCGCCCTCCCGCCCACCGGGCACCGGATCGGTGTGCTGACCAGCCGTTCCGGTTCCGGGAGCCTGTTCTCCGCGGCCGTGGTCAACATGGCCACGCTCGCGGTCGAGGAGGTCAACTCCACCGGTGGTGTCGACGGGCGACCGGTCGAGATCGTGGGGGCCGACGACGCGACCGATCCCGGCACCGGCGTGCTGGAGGGGCTGCGCCTGGCCGCCGAGGGCTGCCGGACGATCTTCCTGACCACGACGTCGGCGACCTATGAGGCGGTGTCCGCCGCCCTCGCCGGGCGCCCGGTCCTTCTCGTCCACACCCCGATGAACGAGGGCGGTGGCGAGTCACGGTTGCGGATCCGGCTCGGCGAGCGGCCCAGGACCCAGCTCCTCGCGGCCGCCGACCCGGTCATGCGGGCCGCTGGCGGGCGGCGGTGGTTCCTGGCCGGCAACGACTACGTGTGGCCACGTGCGGTCAACGCCGCCGCCCGCGAGGTGCTCCCCGAGCACGGTGCCGTCCTGGTCGGCGAGCGCTACTCCCCGCTCGGCGCCCGCGACTTCGCGCCGCTGATCGACCGTATCGCGGCCTCGGGCGCCGACATCGTGCTCAACACCTTCGTCGGTGCCGACGCGGCCGCCTTCGAACGCCAGTGCCACGCGATGGGCCTGCGGGAGCGGACCGTCAGCCTGGGCCCTGCGATCGACGAGGCGACGCTCGAGCGGGTCGGGAGCGACGCCGCCGTGGGTATCCACGGCGTGTCCGGCTACTTCCAGTACCTGCAGACCGAGCTCAACGGCAGCCTTCTGGACCGCTACCGCGCGCAGTTCGGCCGGTGGGCGCCACCGGTGTCGAGCTTCTCCGAGTCGATGTTCGACGCGATCCACGTCTGGGCGGCCGCGGCCCGTCGGGTGCGCAGCACCGACCCGGTCGAGGTGGCCGACGAGATCCGCCGCGGCCGGTTCGAGGTGCCCCGCGGGACGATCGCGCTCGACGACCGCCGGCTCGCCGACCAGCCGCTTCATCTCGCGACCGCACGCGGTGCGACGTTCGGATCGATGTCGGACGCCGATCGGCGGCGGTGAACAGCCAGATCCTGTCAAAGCGTCTACAGATATTGACATGACAGTGGCGGCTCCCTAGCTTTCTCGCATCCCGCGACGTGAGGAGAACCGCTCGATGGCGCTACCACCCCCTGATCCCGCCCGGCTCGCGGCGATCAACTCCCAGCACGCGTTCGGTCTGTCCGAGGCCGAGCTCGCCGAGTTCCTCCCCGCCGTCACCGCGACCCTGAGCGCCTCGGACCGGGTCGAGGAGCTCTACCGTGCCTCGGCCCCCGAGCCGCCCGAGCGTGCCTGGTCCGAACCGGCCGACAACCCGCTCGGCGGCTGGTACGTGACGACCTCGGTGACCGGCGCCGCGGACGGCCCGCTGGCCGGGAGGACGGTCGCCCTCAAGGACAACATCTCGCTCGCCGGGGTCCCGATGACCAACGGCTCGGCGACGGTCGAGGGCTTCGTCCCGCGCCGCGACGCCACCGTCGCGACCCGGCTGCTCGCCGCCGGGGCGACGATCACCGGCAAGGCGGTCTGCGAGGACCTGTGCTTCTCCGGTGCCAGCTTCACCTCCCGGCCGTGGCCGGTACGCAACCCCTGGGACCCGTCGAGGGTGTCCGGCGGTTCGTCCAGCGGCAGTGCCGCGCTGGTCGGCAGCGGTGCGGTCGATCTGGCCGTCGGCGGCGACCAGGGCGGCTCGATCCGCATCCCCAGCGCGTTCTCCGGCACGGTCGGGCACAAGCCGACGCACGGTCTGGTGCCCTACACCGGGGCGTTCCCGATCGAGGCGACCATCGACCATCTCGGACCGATCACCCGGACCGTCACCGACGCCGCACTGATGCTCGGCGTGCTGGCCGGGGTCGACGGTCTCGACGCCCGCCAGCCCACCTCGGTGGAACCGGTCGACTACCTCGCCGCGCTCGACACGTCGGCGGCCGGGCTGCGGATCGGGATCGTGACCGAGGGCTTCGGCCGGCCGGAGAGCGACCCCGGTGTCGACGACACCGTGCGCACGGCGATCGGCACCCTGTGCGAGGCCGGGTTGACCGCCGAGGAGGTGTCGATCCCCTGGCACCTCGACGGGATGGCGGTCTGGAACGTCATCGCCACCGAGGGCGCCGCGTACCAGATGATCACCGGCAACGCCTACGGGATGAACTACCCCGGCCTCTACGACCCCGAACTGATCGCGCACTACGCGCGGCAGCGCATCGAGCGCGGCGCCGAGCTGTCCAAGACGGTGAAGCTGGTCGGACTCTCCGGGACCTACACCTTCGGACACGGCGGCGGCTCGTACTACGCGATGGCCCGCAACCTCGCCCTCGACCTGCGGGCGGCCTACGACGACGCGCTGAGCAGCTACGACGTGCTCGTCATGCCGACCCTGCCCTACACCGCCCCGGAACTGGTCGGTCTCGACGCCGGACTGGACAGCTACCTGCCCACCGCGCTCGGGATGATCGGCAACTGCGCCCCGTTCGACGTCACCGGGCATCCCGCCGCGAGCGTCCCCGCCGGACTGGTGAACGGCCTGCCGGCCGGACTGATGATCGTCGGCAGGCACTTCGACGACGCGACCGTGCTGCGCGTCGCCCACACCTTCGAACAGGCCGTGGGCGGGTTCCCCACGCCACCGGCGCTCACCACCGTGGGAGGACAGCAGTGAACGGAGTCTTCGATCTCGGCGGCACCGACGGCCTGGGCCGGGTCGAGCACGACCACATGTCCGAGCCGGTGTTCCGCGCCGAGTGGGAGAAGATCGCCTTCTCGATGTTCGCCCAGAGCGCCCGGGCCGGGCTGTTCAACGTCGACCAGTTCCGGCACGGCATCGAGAAGATGGACCCGGCCGAGTACCTGATCTCCAACTACTACGAGCACTGGGCACACGCCGTCGAGCACTACGCCGAGGCCGCAGGCATCATCGACCCGGCCGAGCTGGCCGAACGCACCCGGTACTACCGGGAGAACCCGGACGCCCCGCTGCCCGAACGCGAGACCGACACCGAGATCCTCGGGTTCGTCGACTGGGCGGTCACCAACGGTTTCCCGGCCCACCGCGAGTCCGACAAGAAGGCCGGCTTCGCGGTCGGCGACGAGATCGTCGTCGCCGAGGACAGCCCGTACGGGCACACCCGCCGGGCCCGCTACATCCGCGGCAAGCGCGGCGTCGTCACCGCCGCGCACGGGACCTACCTGTACCCGGACACGGCGGGCAACGGGCTCGGCGACTGCCCCGAGCACCTCTACACGGCGCGGTTCACCGCCGCCGAGCTGTGGGGTCCCGAGACCGCCGACCCGAACGGCGCGAACTACTTCGACGTGTGGGAGCCCTACCTGTCCCACGCCGCCGCGGCCACCCCTCAGGGAGCCCGATCGTGACCGAGAGCCGTCCCGAGCCGATCCGCACCGACACCCGCCTCAACACCCAGGAGGAGATCACCGCCCGGGTCAAGGCGCTCGAGGCGCTGCTCATCGAGAAGGGCGTCATGACCACGGCGGCGGTGGACCGCCTCGCCGAGATCTACGAGAACGAGGTCGGCCCCCAGCTGGGCGCCAGGGTGGTCGCCCGGGCGTGGACGGACCCGGAGTTCAAGCAGCGCCTGCTCGCCGACGCCTCGGCCGCCTGCCGTGAGCTCGGCATCGGCGGGCTGCAGGGCGAGGAGATGGTGGTCGTCGAGAACACCGACACCGTCCATCACGTCATCGTCTGCACGCTCTGCTCCTGCTACCCGTGGCCGGTGCTCGGGCTCCCGCCCAACTGGTACAAGGCGCCACCGTTCCGGGCCCGGATCGTGCGCGAACCACGCACGGTGCTCGCCGAGGACTTCGACTTCCCGGTGCCCGAGACGGTCGAGATCCGGGTCTGGGACTCCAGTTCGGAGCTCCGCTACTGGGTGCTCCCGCAGCGCCCCGCCGGCAGCGAGCACCTGCCCGAGGCGGAGCTGGCCGAGCTGGTGACCCGCGACTCGATGATCGGCGTGGGTGCACCCCGGCCGGTCGGGTCCGGGGCCGCGGCATGAGCACCGAGCTGCGTACCGACGCCACCGAGCTGGGCGACGCCCGGCGCCGGGTGGAGAAGCTGGTCTGCGACACACCGGGCGCGGACCGGCCGTTCTCCGAACCGTGGGAGCTGCGGGCCTTCGCGATGGCGGTGGCCGCCTATCACGAGGGCCACTACGAGTGGAGCGAGTTCCAGCTGTCGCTGATCGAGTCGATCCGGCGGTGGGAGAGCGGTGACGGCGGCGAGCCGTGGAGCTACTACCTGCACTGGCTCGACGCGCTGGAGCACACCCTCGCCGCGAGCGGGGCGCTGTCCGACTCGGCCGCGCTGGACGAGCGCACCCGCCAGGTGCTGACCACCCCGCGCGACGCGAACCACCACGAGGCCCGTCGCGAACCCGTCACGATCGACCCGGCCCGGCGCTGACCGGGCCCGGTGCACACCCGCCGTGCCGTCCCCGTGAGTCGTCGCGGGTCCGGTCCGGCGGGTGTGCACCGGGGGCGGCGCCGCGACGTCGGGCCGTGGACCGCCGTACCCGATTCGAGCGATTCGTTCACGGGATGCCTGGTGGTCCGGACCCGGGCCAGCGATGATCGTGCGGTCCGGCACGGACAGGGCTCGGTCGCACACGGACCCGGGGAGCGGAGCTGACAGAACTCGTGGGTCGGCGCGCTGAGCGCGAGGCCGTGGAACAGTTGCTGGCCAAGGCGCAGGACGGGCGCTGCGGCGTGCTCGTGATCCGCGGAGAGGCGGGGATCGGCAAGACGGCCCTGCTGGAGCACGCCCGCGCGGTCGCGGCGCCCGCCGGGTTCCGGGTGGAGGGCTTGGCCGGGGTGGAGTCGGAGTCGGAGTTCGCCTTCGCGGGCCTGCACCAGCTGTGCGCGCCGCTGCTGGACCGTGTCGGGTTGCTGTCGGAACCGCAGCAGGCCGCACTCGGCGTCGCCCTCGGGGAGCGCAGCGGTCCCGCTCCCGACCGGTTCCTGGTCGGGCTCGCCGCACTCAACCTGCTCGCGGAGACGGCCGGACCGGAGCCGCTGCTGTGTCTCGTGGACGACGCGCAGTGGCTGGACCGGTCGTCCGCCCAGGTCCTGGCATTCGTGGCGCGCCGCGTCTCGTCCGAACGGGTGGCCCTGCTGTTCACCCTGCGCGACCCCCACGACGGTGACGGCACGGTGGCCGCTGCCTTCGACGGGCTTCCCGACCTGCACCTGACCGGGCTCGGCGAGAACGCCGCGCGGGCACTGCTGTCGACCGCGGTCCGCACCCCGCTCGACGACGGCGTGCGCGACCGGATCGTCACCGAGGCCCGCGGCAACCCGCTCGCGCTGCTGGAGCTGTCCCGCCACACCGATCCGATCCGGCTGACCAGCGAGTTCCACCTGCCCGACACGATGGGGGTGCCGCGCCGCATCGAAGAGACCTTCCGCCGTCGCTCGTGCGGCCTGCCGACGCCGACCCAGCTGTTGCTGCTGCTCGCCGCGGCGGACCCGACCGGTGAGGTGGCCCTGTTGTGGCGGGCGGCCGCGCACCTGGGGATCGGACCGGAAGCCGCCGAGGCCGCCGAGGCCGCCGGGTTGCTGGACGTCGGCTCGCGGGTGCGGTTCCGCCACCCGCTGGTGCGCTCGGCGGTCTACCGGGCGGCCGGCCCCGCCGAACATCGGCGGGTGCACGAGGCGCTGGCCACCGCGACCGATCCGGAGGCCGCGCCCGACCGGCGTGCCTGGCACTTCGCGCAGGCCGTGCCCGGTGTCGACGAAGGAGCCGCCACCGAGCTGGAACGCTCGGCGGAGCGGGCGAGCGCCCGCGGGGGGTCACCCGCCGCGGCGGCGTTCCTGCGCCGTGCGGTCGAGCTGACACCCGATCCCGCGAGGCGCGCCGCGCGGGCACTGGACGCGGCGCACGCCACGCACGAGGCCGGTGCCTGCGCCGAGGCCCAGGAACTGCTGGAGGTCGCGGCGGCGGGCCCGCTCGACGAGTGGGGCCGCGCCCGCCTGCAGCTGCTGCGCGCACAGTTCGCGTTCGACGCGACCAGGGACGGCACCACACCGGGACTGCTGCTGGACGCGGCCGAGGCTCTCGCACCGCTGGACGCCGCCCTGTCCCGCGAGACGTACCTGAACGCGCTCGACGCGGCGATCATCATCTGCCCGACCGGGCGGCGACGCGGGGTGCCGGAGGTGGCGGAGGCCGCGCTCGCGGCCCCCGCCGCGCCCGACCCGGCCCGGCCGGTCGACCTGTTGCTCGACGGGATGACCGCGATCTACACCCGCGGGTACGAGGCGGGCGTGCCGGTGCTGCGCCGGGCCCTGGAGTCGTTGCGGGACGAAGAACCCTCCCCCGGGAGGAGATCGGATCTCGATCACCGCCGGGTGCTGCAGATGGCCAGCCGGGCCGCGGCCGGGCTGTTCGACGACAGGTTCGTGCACGAGCTGGCCGGCCGCCGGGTACGGCTCGCCCGCGAGGCGGGTGCGCTGGCCGCGCTCCCCGCCGCTCTGCTGTTCCAGGCGGTCACCGCGGTGCTCACCGGGGACCTCTCCGGGGCCGCCGAGCTGGTCGCCGAGCAGGAGACGGTCGCCCGGGCGACCGGGACCGATCCGCTGTGCCACGGCCGGCTCGTCCTCGCCGCATGGTGTGGTCGCCGGGCCGAGACCACCGAGCTGTACCGGACCAGCATCGACGGGGCGGCCGGGCGGGAGAAGGGGACCGAGGTGACCCTGGCCCAGTACGCGCTGGCGGTGCTCCACAACGGTCACGGCGACTACGAGGCTGCGTTGGACGCCGCGGTGGGGGCAGCCGCCGCCTACGAGCTGGTGCACAGCAGTATCACCCTGCCCGAGCTCGTCGAGTCCGCCGTCCGGACCGGACGGACGCAGGTGGCCGCAGCAGCACTCGAGAAGCTCGAGGCGCGGGCGCAGGCCGCCGGTACCGAGTGGGCCCTCGGGCTGGCCGCCCGCTCACGCGCGCTGGTCGGGGCCGGGCCGGCTGTCGAGAAGCACTACCGCGAGGCCGTCGAACGGCTCCAGAAGAGCCTGATGACCGGGCACCTCGCCCGTACCCATCTTCTCTACGGCGGGTGGCTGCGCCGCGAGGGCCGCCGCCAGGACGCCCGCGACCAGCTCCGCACCGCCTACCACCAGCTCACGGAGATGGGGGCGGAGGCGTTCGCCGCGCAGGCGGGCCGCGAGCTCCGCGCCACCGGTGAGCGCCCCCTCCGGCGTGGCGTCGGGCCGACCGACGCCCTGACCGCGCACGAGCTGCACATCGCACGTCTGGCGGCCGCCGGGGCGACCACCCGTGAGATCGGGACGCAGTTGTTCCTGAGTCCCCGCACGGTCGAGACCCACCTGCGCAACATCTTCCGCAAGCTGGACATCACCTCCCGCCGCCAGCTCAGGGGCCTGCCCCTGCACTGACCGGAACCGAGCGGCGCCGGCAGGCCATGCCCCGGTGACCGGTCCGGGTCGGCCCGCCCACCGTTCAGGGCAGCAGGGGGCCCGTACCCGTCCGGGGGTCCGGGCCGTCCGGCCCGATCACCACGACGGCCTCGTCGAACCCCGCGTCGGCGAACCGGCGGGCCCACGGCACGACCGGGCGGGGCGGGGCGGGGCGTCGGACAGGTGCGCGAGCATTGCGCCGAGGCGCACCTCAACCCCGCCGGTCCGCGGCGAACCGCGCGTACCAGCGCAACGCGTCCGGGTCGTCGACCGAGGCGAGGTTCACCGCCTTCTCCAGCGGCCTGCCCGCCATCAGCTTCTTGACCGGCACCTCCAGGCGTTTGCCGCTGAGGGTGTGCGGGACCGCGGGGGCCTCGACGATCTCGTCCGGCACGTGCCGGGGGCTCAACCGGGTCCGCAGGGTCCCGGTGATCCGCTGCTTCAGCTCGTCGTCGAGCCGGTGACCGGGCGCTGGCACCACGAACAGCCCCAGCCAGTACCCGTCGTCGGGCAGCTCCACGCCGATCACCAGCGTCTCGGCGATCTCCGGCATCGGCTCCAGGACGTCGTAGAAGTCACCGGTGCCCAGGCGCACCCCGTTCCGGTTCAGCGTGGAGTCCGAGCGGCCGTGGATGGTGAGGCTGCCGTCGGGGTGCAGCGTGACCCAGTCGCCGTGCCGCCACACGCCGGGCCAGGTGTCGAAGTAGGACTCCAGGTAGCGGGTCGAGTCCGGGTCGTTCCACAGGTGCACCGGCATCGACGGCATCGGCTGGGTGACGACGAGCTCGCCGACCGTCCCGACGACCGGTTCACCGTCGTCGTCCCAGGCCGCGCAGTCGACACCGGCGAGCCGCCCACCGATGCGACCGGCACGCACCGGTGTGTACTCGTTCGCACCGACGAACGAACCCGAGATGTCGGTGCCCCCGCTGGTGGAGTCGATCCGCAGATCGCCGACGTGCCGCAGGACCCAGTGGTACCCGGCCGGCGGCAGCGCCGAGCCGCTGACCATGAGGTGCCGCAACCGGCTCAGGTCGTACTCGGCCCGCGGGGACACCCCGGTGTCCGCCGACGCGGTGACCACGGCGGCGCCGAGCAGCATCACGTCGGCGCCCGAGCGGGCCGCGGCCTCCCAGACCGCGCCCGCCGGGTACCCGGGGCTGCCCTCGTAGAGCACGATGCTCGCTCCGTGGGTGAGCGCGCCGAGCTGCATGCTCCACAGCGCCCAACCGGTCGAGGTGTAGGCGAACATCCGCTCGCCGGCGCGTAGACCGCAGTAGAGGCCGGTCCACTTGAGACCCTCGAGGGTGATCCCGCCGTGCCCGTGCACCAGGCCCTTCGGCGACCCGGTGGTGCCCGAGGTGAACAGCACCCACAGCGGGTGCGAGAACTCCACCCGGTCGAACCCGGGCGGGGTGTCGACGGCCAGCAGATCGGACCACGGCGTGGCACCGTCGGGAGCCGGGCGCTCGGACACGTACGGGACGTGCACCACGTGGCGCAGCGTCGGCAGCTGCGCCCGCAGCTGCGCGACGACGTCGGCGCGGTCGACGACCCGGCCGTTCCAGTGGTAGCCGTCGGCCGCGATCAGCACGGTGGGTTCGAGCTGCGCGAGACGCCCGACGGTCCCGTCCGCGCCGAAGTCCGGCGAACAGCAGGACCAGACGGCGCCGACCGCGGCGGCGAGCAGCCCGATCACGGCGTGCTCGGTGTTGGGCAGGTAGGCGCAGACCCGGTCACCGGGACGGACGCCGGCGCGACGCAGCCAGCCGGCCGCGGCGGCGACGGACCGGCGCAGCTCACCGAAGGTGATCTCCCGGGCCGGGCCGCCGCCCTCCCGCAGACACACCAGCGCCGGGTCGGGATCGGCTCCGTGGCGCAGTGCGTGCTCGGCCCAGTTCAACCGGGCCCCGGTGAACCAGCGGGTGCGCGGCATCGGGTCCGCGGGTCCGCACCTGCTCCCACGGCGTGGCGAAGGCGACCTCGTAGTACTCGGCGACGGAGCACCAGAACCGGTCGATGTCGGCGACCGACCAGGCCCAGAGGTCGTCGTGGTCGGCGAAGGCCCGCCCTTCGCGCTTCTCCAGCCAGTCCAGGTAGGCACGCAGCGCGGAACCCTCGATGCGGTCCGCGCTCGGGCTCCAGAGCGTGTCAGTCATCTGCACCGTTCTCTCACGACACCCCGGCGGGCCCGATCGCGCGGGCCCGCCCAGGTGGATCTGCTCGCGGACCGGTGACCGCTCAGGAGGCCTCGACCTTCGGCATGATGTCGTTCTTGATCCGCTTGAGGTCGTCGAGCGTCTTCGAGACCGGGACGTCGGCGAACGGCGGCCAGATCAGCGGCATCGTCATCCCCGCCTCCTTGTAGGCCTTGAGCCGGTCGGTGACCTGCTTCTCCGAGCCGACCAGCAGGTTCGACGCGACCCCGTTGACCGTCTGGTCGGTGTCGGTGTCGGTGATGACCGTCCAGATCATCGACGAGATCACCAGGTCCTTCGACCGCTTCGGGCTGCCGATCTCCTCGAACTGCTGGTCGATCGCGGTAAGCCACTTCCCCAGGCCCTCCGGCGAGTCCTGGATGCCGATCCAGCCGTCGAGGTCGTAGCGGGTGATCCGGCGCGCCGAACGCAGCGGGTCCTTGAGCCCGCTCATGAAGATCGGCGGGCGGGGCTTCTGCAACGGCTTCGCCCCGAACCCGCACAGGTCGAAGTCGGCGAACTCGCCGTGGTACTCGAAGTGCTCGTTCGCCCAGACGCCCTGCATGACCTCGATCGACTCGCGGACGTGCTTGTGGCGCTTCGGGAAGATGTGCGACGCGCTCGCCGCGGCGAACTCCTCGGGCATCCAGCCCGAGCCCAGGCCGACGTTGAGCCGCCCGTTCGACAGGTGGTCGATCGTCGCCAGTTCGGCGGCGAGCACCCCGGGCGCCCGGAACGGCGTGTCGATGATGCTCATGCCGATGCGGACCTTCGAGGTCTTCGCCGCCAGCCACGGGATCAGCGGGTACCCCTGGAACCACTCGCCCCGCGAGCTCACCGGCAGCGCGTTGGGCAGGCCGTCCATCATGCCGAACGAGTACTGCAGCTCCTGCCGGTCCGACGCCTCCGGCACCACGATCCGGTCGAGCGTCCAGACGGAGTCGAAGTCGAGCTCCTCGGCCAGCGCGGTGAGGTCCTCCAGCTCCTGGATGGTCACCTTGTCGCGGAAGTTCGGCAGGTAGAGAGCGAGCTTCATGTGATGCGCCTCCTTGCGCCATGACGGTGTCCCGCGACGGCGGATCCACCAGGGTCGATCAAACACTGTGGCTTGGCTCACGCACGCCGGACCTTACCCACACATCCGGGCTCCCGTTCGGCCCGACGGCGTGATCCGCGCCCCGGAGCGTGGCGCGGCCGGTTCAACCCCTCAGACCGCGGTTTCCCCAGCACTCACTCAGGCCCCTGTGCCGCTTCTTCCAGGACCAAGCAGCCGACACGCTCGACCGCGCGACCCGGTCGATGCGGAACCCGGGCGCCAGCGGCGCATGCTCTGACCTGCCACCCGTTTCCTGCGTTTCGTCCCGGTGCGCACGCAGGACCGTCGTGCTCGGGTGCTCCGCCCACCCGGATTCTCCACCCTGAGTGCGATGCGTACTTGCTCATGACCACCGCACCGGTCAAGCAGGCGGCGCCTCGTCGGGGGCGCTCCGACGCATCGCCGCGCTCACCGTCGCCGCGATCCGCTGCAGTTGTCCTCGCTGCTCGGCGTCCAGACTGCCGAACAGGTGCTGGTGGAGCGAGGAGGCGAGCGTGGGCTCCGCCGATCTCAACGTGCCCATCCCCTCCTCGGTGAGCGTCACGGTTACGCTCCTGCGGTCGTCGGCGAGCCGCTCCCGGCTCACGAGACCGGCCTCGGCGAGCCGGGCCACCGCGTGGCTGGCCCTGCTCCCCGACAGCCCGTTGGTCACCGCGAGATCTCCGATACGCATCTCGCCGCCCACCTCGGCCAGCCGACAGAGGATGTGGAGATAGGACTGGGGCAGGCCCGTCTCACGGATCAGGTCGTGGTCGACGGCCCGTTCGACCAGAGCGACCATCGTCTGCAGCGCCGCCCAGGTGCAACGCTGTTCGTCGGCGAACAGCTGCGCGGGCTCGGCCGGTCTCGTCACCGTCGTGCGGGTCACGGTCACCGCCTCCGGGCGGGGCGCGGCGATGGCGCCGCGATCATGACCGCGGCCGCGGCGCACGGGTCCGTCTCGACGTCGACCGTCCTCACCGAGCAGGCGACCCGGCACAGCATGGTCCGGAAGGCGTTCTGCTCCTCGGCGCTGAGCGCGCCGAGCACGTCGTTCTCCGCCTCAGCCACCCTCGCGGCAGCGACCTCGAAGACGTCGGATCCACGTCCGGTGGCCACGATCATCCGCTGCCTACGGTCGGCCGGGTTCGGGCAACGCTCCACCAACCCGGCCTCGACCAGGTCGTCGAGCACGTAGACGAGCACCGACGGGTCGATGCCGAGACGGGCGGCCAGGGCCTGCTGGCTGGGCTGCGGCTCCTCGACGACGCTCGCGAGGATCTCGTACCCGCGCAGACCGTGCGGGAAGTCGGCGACGACGCCACCCAGGGCTGCCTGGTAGGCGCGCACGAGGACACCCAGTGCCCACCCCAGCTGCTCGTCGCCGGACCCCGCCGGCGACGCGGTCGCCGCGGCTGTCGATGTCTCCGGATTCACGTCGGCCTCTCCTCCAGTCGTCATCGAGCGACATCGCGCTAGCGAAGCCCGAGCCGGGCAATCGGTTCGACGAGCTCGCGTTCCTCGTAGGCCAAGTGCGACAACAACGCGTCGGTGAGCAGGTCGATCTCCGCGTGGAGGGCCTTCCCGTCGTCCTCTCCGGAGATCATTGCGACCAGGGCACGATCGACACGCTCCAGGATGTCGTGGATGACATGGTGCTCGTCCTCCAGCCGGTCGATGACCGGCCGCAGGCGCGGATCGCTGCGGCGCAGGTGAGGGAACAGGCTCTGGTCCTCCAGCGTGTGGTGGGTGGTGACCACCCGGCAGTACGCCTCGCAGTACGCACCGATGGTCCAGTCGTTCTGCCGCATCGTCATGGTGTTGATGTGCGAGCGTGCGGTGCCGGGGTCCATCTGCCCGGCGCTGACCTGCGTGACCAGTTCGCGGACCTGCGCCAGCTCGGACCGCAGGCCGTCGTGGACGTCGATGAGGTGACGGCCCGCCGCCTGCTCGTGGGGTGTATACGTGCGTCGGGGGTCCCTCGCCGGGCCCACCGGTCGTGTCGTCTCGTCCCACGCCGCCGTCGCGCTGAGCCGGGTGCCCTCGTCCGGCGTCGGCGCCACCTGGAGACCTGCGGCCTGCGCCGCTCCCCGGGCCACCTCCACCGGTTCCCGGTCCTGGGCGGGGGTTGCCGCCCCCGTCGGGGCGATCCCGGTGGAGGAGGCCGGGGAGTGGCGCTCCGCATCGACCAGCTCACGCACCGCCGGGACGACCTCGCCGGCGAACCGTCGGATGGCCTCACCGTCGTCGCCGATCAGGATGAAGCCGCTGATCCCCTCGTCGAGGGCGAGCTCTGCGAGCTGCTCGGCCCACACGGCGGGCCCACCGGCCAGGAAGCCGTCGCCGCTCCCGGAGAAGGAGCCGGAGACGTTGTAGAGGCGTCGGATGTCGGCGGGCGCGCGGCCGGCCGCCAGCGCGGCGTCGTCGATCGCCGCGTTCATGGCCGTCAGGCCTTCCGGGGGAACGTACGGCGAGCTCGGCAGCCAGCCGTCAGCGGCGCGGCCGGTCAGTTCGAGCATCCGCCTCTTGTAGGCGCCCAGCCAGATTCCGATGGGATGTGCCGGCCGGGGCCCCGGTTGCGCACCGGGAACGACGTGGTGGGTGCCGTCGACGCGGACCTGGCCGCCGTCGGCGTCCCAGATGCCCCGGATCACCTCGATGCCCTCCGCCAGCGCGTCGACGGCCTGCGAAGGGCTGAGGCGCGGGCCTCCGACGGAGGCGATGGCGTCATGGAAGGCGCCCGCTCCCAGGCCCAGCTCCACCCGTCCACCGGAGAGCAGGTCCAACGTCGCCGCACTTCGAGCGAGGACCACGGGCGGACGGAGCGGCAGGTTCGCGACGTTCGGCGAGACCCGGACCGACGTCGTCGTCGCGGCGATCACCGACAGCAGGGTCCAGGTGTCGAGGAACCGTGCCTGATAGGGGTGATCCTGGACGGTGACCAGATCCAGGCCGGACTGCTCGGTCAGTCGGGCGAGCTCGACAACACGATGTGGCGCGCCCGCCACCGGGGTCAGGAAGGTGCCGAACTGCAGGTCGTGGCCGTAGTCGGCCATGACTCCTCCTTCATTATTTGTTGCGTTGTCAAGCAAATGATATGCTCAGCAACGTTTCACGGAGGTTGAGCTGTGTCACGGCGTGGGCTCGGCACTCACACCAGTGCGAGGTGAGGTGGGGCGAGCCGCTCGACCGACAGGTGAAGCGAACTCGCCCGGTGCGGGTGAACCCGCTCAGAGCTTCCTGTTCGGCCATGATCACGCTCACCGAGCGGCTCGAGGTCACCACGATCGCCACTCCGGACCACCGGCGCTTCACCGTCGTCCGCCCCGTCACGGCGGGCACCTGGCCCCGGCTGCCCCGGGCCGGTCGGCCCAGGTGCCATATGGAACGAGCTACACGGTGGGGTCACGAACGGGGTCGCACGACCACACGCCGTTAGGCAGCCAGAGTGGAGACCTACTGGTCAGACGCGGAGCCGGAGGTCGGGATCGAACCGACGACCTACTGTTTACAAGACAGTTGCTCTACCACTGAGCTACACCGGCAGGTGGCCCCAGACTAGCTCCCCGGCTGCGTCCTGGCCTCGCAGCCCACCCGTCGCAACCTCCCGCCCCGCCCACCCGTCGGACGGGACGCGTGCCGCCGTAACCCGCCCGGAACACATCCCTAGCCTGGGGGCCGCACGCACAGATGGAGGTGAGGGGACCGTGGCCGAGGACAGGCCGACCGCCGACCGGTTCGCACGGCGACTGCGGGGTGCCCTGCGACGGGACGCGAAACGCCTCCTGACCCCGGGCCCCTCGACGGTGCCGATGCTGATGCTCGGTCCGCAGGTCCCCGACGACGCCCAGGTCCAGCAGGTCCTCGACCTCTGCATGCGGATCGGCGAGATCGAGCTGTCCAGCGGTGAGTCGGTCGACGAGGTCACGGCGACGATGTTGCGGCTGGCCAACGCGGCGGGTCTGCCCGCCGTGGACGTCGACATCACGTTCACCTCGATCACCATGTGCTGCCACCGCGGCAACGCGGCCCAGCCGGTCACCACGATGCGCCTGGTCCGCTACCGCACCCTGGACCTGTCCCGGCTGGCCGAGACCGAGCAGATCGTCCGCGAGCTGGAGGCGGGTGAGCTGGACGTGCGTGCGGCGTCGTCGCGGGTGTCGGACGTCGTGCGCAGCCCGCACCCCTACCCGCGCTGGGTCGCGACGTTCGGCTGGGCCGGCCTGGCCGCGTCCATCGCCCTGCTGCTCGGCGGCGGCCCGATCACCGCGACGGCCGCGTTCGTCACCACGGCGGCGATCGACCGGATCGGCCGGCGGCTGGCCCGGTGGGGGGTGGCGTCGTTCTTCCAGCAGGCACTGGGCGGTTTCCTGGTGACCGGCTCGACGATCCTGCTGATCTCGATCGGCCTCTTCCCGGCGGGGACCAGACCCTCGTTCATCGTCGCGGCCGGCATCACCGTGCTGTTGTCCGGGCTGAGTGTCGTCTCCACCGTGCAGGACGCACTGACCGGCTACTACCTGACCGCGGCCGCCCGCATCGTGGAGATCGCGCTGCTGTCGGCGGGCCTGCTCACCGGCGTCGTCCTGGGACTGCAGCTGGGTTTCCAGTTCGACGTGCCGATCGAGGTGTCCGGGGACCTCCCGTCCAGCGTCGGCCAGTTCGGCCTGTCCGTGATGTCCGGTGCGCTCGCGGCCGCGTTCTACGCGCTCGCCGGGTACGCGCCGCTGCGCTCGCTGCCGATCGCCGGTGCGGTCGGTGCCGCGAGCTGGGCGGTCTACGGCGTGCTGACCCAGGTGGTCGGGATCGGAGCGGTCCCGGCGACGGGCGCCGCGGCGCTGGTCGTCGGTCTCGCGGCCGGGTTGCTGCGGCGCGGCACGAACACGCCGCCGATGGTGGTGACCCTCGCCGGTGTCACCCCGCTGCTGCCCGGTCTGGCCGCCTACCGCGGCTTCTACCAGCTCGCGGTCGAAGGCGTCTCGGAAGGACTGGTGACGGTCACGATCGCGCTGGCGATCGGGCTCGCGCTGGCCTCCGGTGTGGCGCTGGGCCAGTTCGTGACCCGCCCACGGCGCAAGCCGGAGGAGACACCGTCCTCAGGGGACAGCCCGTCCACCGGCAGCGGTTACATGCTCGCGCCGGACTCCGACGTCGTCGAACCCCAGGCCCCCTCGGCCGAGTCGAAGTAGGCTCGGTCCCGGGCCCGGGACGAGCCCGCGGCCCGCGCGTCGAGGAGGGTATGTGACCAGCGGCGAACCGGTGACCGCGGCGGATCTGGTGGTGGTGGCCAACCGGCTGCCCGTCGACTACGAACGCAGGCCGGACGGCAGCACCGGCTGGAAGCGCAGCCCGGGAGGGCTGGTCACGGCGCTGGAACCGACGTTGCGGGCCAGGGAAGGTGCCTGGGTCGGCTGGGCAGGCGTCCCGGACGTCGACGTCGAGCCCCTGGTGGAGGACGGGCTGTCGCTCTACCCCGTCCGGCTCTCCGCCCAGGAGGTCGAGGAGTACTACGAGGGGTTCTCCAACGCGACGCTCTGGCCGCTCTACCACGACGTCGTCGCCCAGCCGCAGTTCCACCGGCACTGGTGGCGGGCCTACACGGCGGTCAACCAGCGCTTCGCCGAGGAGGTCGCCCGGATCGCGGCGCACGGCGCGACGGTGTGGGTGCAGGACTACCAGCTCCAGCTCGTCCCCGGGCGGTTGCGCGAGCTGCGGCCCGACCTGCGGATCGGCTTCTTCCTGCACATCCCGTTCCCCCCGGTGGAGCTGTTCCGCCAGCTCCCCTGGCGGACCCGGATCATGGAGGGGCTGCTCGGCGCGGACCTCGTCGGGTTCCACACCGACGGGGGCGTCCGGAACTTCCACTGGCTGGCCCAGGAGCTGACCGGGGCGACCCCGGAACGCGATCCCGAGGTGGTGCGCTACGGCGGCCGTCAGGTCCGGCTCGGTGCGTTCCCGATCTCGATCGACTCGAAGCAGATCGACGAGCTGTCGCGCAGCGACGCCGTCCGCAAGCGCGCCGCGCAGATCCGCGACGAGCTGGGGAACCCCACGCGGGTCGTGCTGGGGGTGGACCGGCTCGACTACACCAAGGGCATCGACGTGCGGTTGCGCGCGTTCCACGAGCTCCTGGAGGAGGGCCGGGTCACCGGCGGTGACACGTCCCGGATCGGAGCGGAGTCGGCCATCGACACCGTGATGATCCAGCTGGCCACCCCGTCGCGTGAGCGGGTCGAGCACTACCAGCAGATGCGCGACGAGATCGAGCTCTCGGTGGGCCGGATCAACGGCGAGTTCGCCCGGGTCGGCCACCCCGCCGTGCACTACCTGCACCGCTCGCTGCCCCGCGAGGAGCTGGTCGCGTTCTTCCTGGCCGCCGACGTCATGCTGGTCACCCCCCTGCGCGACGGCATGAACCTGGTCGCGAAGGAGTACGTCGCGGCCCGGCACGACGACGGTGGCGTGCTGGTGCTCTCCGAGTTCGCCGGGGCCGCGATCGAGCTCACCAGCGCCCTGCTGGTGAACCCGCACGACACCGACGGGGTCAAGGAGGCGCTGTACGCGGCGCTCACCATGAACCCCGACGAGGGGCGCAAACGGATGCGTATGCTGCGCAGGCAGGTGCTCGACCACGACGTCGACCGGTGGGCACGCTCGTTCCTCGAGACGCTGGGCGTGAAGGTGGACCGGTGAGCCCGGCCGCCGCGCTGGACCGGCTGGCCGGGGCGGACCGGTTGCTGATCGCACTCGACTTCGACGGCGTCCTGGCACCGCTGGTCGACGACCCGGCGGCGTCCCGGCCGCTGCCCGGTTCCGCCGAGGCGGTGCGCCGGCTCGCCGGGCTGGAGGCGACGACCGTCGTGCTGGTCTCCGGCCGTGGGCTGGCCGATCTCGCGGCCGTCTCCGGCTTCGGCCCGCCGGTCGGGCTGGTCGGCAGCCACGGTGCCGAGTTCGACGCGCAGCTCTCCGCCCTGCTCGGCCGCGGCGGCCTGCTCAGCGAGGCGCAGGCGCGGCGGCGGGCCGCGCTGCTCGCCGGCCTGCAGGAGCTCGTCGACCGGACCCCGGGCGCCCGGCTGGAGACGAAGCCGGCCGGTGGGGCCGTGCACGTGCGCGGGATGGACCCGGCGAGGGGCGCGGCGTTGCTGGAGCAGGTCGAGGCGGAGTGGGTGCGCGAGGGGATCGACGCCACCGCGGGCAAGGACGTGCTGGACCTGGCCGTGCTGCGCACCACGAAGGGCGCCGCGGTCACCGTGCTGCGTGACGTGCTCGATGCGGGCCCGGTGCTGTTCGCCGGGGACGACGTCACCGACGAGACGGTGTTCGGCGTCCTCGGACCGGACGACGTCGGGATCAAGGTCGGCGACGGTGCCACCGCGGCCGCTCACCGGGTCGCCGACCCGCACGAGCTGGGCTCGTTGTTGCAGCGACTGGCCGATGCGAGGTCCGGCAGGTTCAGCGCCGAGCCCGCTCCGTGACGGTCACCTCGGCCCCGAGCCGCAGCTCGGGGCCGGGCCCGGCGGGGGGCAGATCGGGGATCAGGTTCATCCCGAACAGCACACCGGTGCCGACCCGGCGGTGCCGGGCGAGGGTGGCCATCGGTTCCCGGCCCTTGGCTGCCGTCACCGGGTCCACCGTGGTGAACACGCACCGGGCGCACGGTTTCACGACCCGGAACGCGGCGTCGCCGATCGTGATCCGCCGCCAGTCGTCCTCCGCCCACGGCGCCGCACCGGAAACCACGACGTTCGGCCGGAACCGGATCATCGACAGTGGCCCCTCCGCGGCGTGCGGGCCGTCCGCGACCAGTTCGTTCAGGGCGTCGAGGGAGTCCTGGGCGGTGAGCAGCAGCGGGAACCCGTCGGCGTAGGAGACCCGGTCCTGCGGGCGGGAGAACTCCGGGTCGGGGCGGCGCCGGTCCGGGTCGTCCAGGTGCACCAGCCGCACCTCGGTGTCCAGGAGCCGGGAGAACCACTCGTCGGGGCCGGGCCCGGCCGGGACCCCGGCCGTCTCCGCGCGGTGCACCCGCACCGGGACGGTGCCGCGGGCCGGATCCGGCTCGGGGACCCGCAGCACCGGCAGCCCGGGGCCGGTCAGCTCCAGGCCGCCGTCGACCGGCCGCGGCTCGGCGAGCACCAGCCGCGGGTGTTTCCGGCCGGTGACCATCACGCCGTCGGTGTCGACGACCATCCAGCGCCGGTCACCGGCGAGCCCGGCGCGTTCGACCAGGAGGCGCTGCTCCACCGTCCCGCGGCAGGACTTCACCGGGTACCGGACCAGCCCGGTCAGCCTCACCATCCGGAGAAGAACTCCCCCGACTGCCGCAGCGCCCGGGTGGTGGTGCCGACCACGAGCTCGGTCGGCAGCGTGACGTGCTCGGAGACATTGCGGTCACCGCGCTCCAGCAACAGCCGTCCCGCCTCCCGGCCCTTCTCCCGGAACGGCTGGCGGACCGTGGTCAGCCCGACCCGCTCGGCCTCCGGCACGCCGTCGAACCCGGCGATCGACAGATCCTCGGGAACCCGCAATCCGCGCTCACGGGCCTCGCCCAGCACGCCGAGGGCGAGGATGTCACAGGTGCAGACGACGGCGGTGATCTCCGGGTGCGCGTCGAGCAGCGCGGCCGCGCCGTCGGCACCGGCCTCGGCGGTGTGTTCGAAGCGCTCGATCACCGGCACCGAGGACCAGTCGACCCCGGCTTCGGCGAAGGCCTGCCGCAGACCGGCCAGCCGCTCCCGCTGGACGCTGTAGGTGCTGCGTTCCTGTCGTTCGGGGTCGACCGGCCCGTCGTGGCGCTGGGAGCTGAGCCGCATGCACAGCACGCCGATCCGCCGATGGCCCAACTCCACCAGGTGGCGGCCGAGCGCGAGGGTGCCGGCACGGTCGTCGACGCCGACCCGGTCGACGCCCTCGACGCCGGCGGGCTGGTCGCACACCACGGTCGGCACCGGCCGTTGCAGCACGGCACGGAAGTGCGGGTCGTCCTCGCTGACCGAGTAGACGACGAACCCGTCCACCCCGGCCTGGTAGACGGCGTCGACATCGGAGTGCTCCGGGCTGACCGGCACCAGCAGCAGGCCGGTTCCCGCCTTCTCGCAGGCCAGCGCCAGGCCCTCGAGGAAACCGGTGGCGCCCGGGTCGCGGAAGGCGTAGCTCAGTGCCTCGGTGAGCAGCAACCCGACCGCGCCGGCCCGGCGGGTGCGCAGCGAGCGGGCGACCGGATCCGGGCCGGGGTAGCCGAGCCGACGGGCCGCCTCCAGAACGCGCTCGCGCAGCGGGGCGGAGAGCTGGTCGGGGCGGTTGTAGGCGTTGGACACGGTCGTACGGGAGACGCCGAGCTCGGCGGCCAGCGACGCGAGCGTCGCCGGACGCCGCGGGTGCTGGGGACCGGTCACTCCTCGAACGGTAGCGGCGCCGTCACCCGGGTGAAAGCCCGCCCCGGCCGGGGCGTACGGATCACATCGTCGCGCCGGGAGGCGACGGTACAGTGAACTTGAGAATGATTTTCGATAAAAACATGCCGATACGTTGATAGGAGTTCGGACGTGTCCCGTTCCCCGCTCCGCCCGGCCGCGTTGGTCGCCGGGCTCGCCGTCCTCTCGCTGGGCATGTCCGCCTGTGGATCCGGTCAGGTCGACGCCCCGACCAGCCCGGACATCCCGCAGACCGCCGTCGTCGCCTCCACCGACGCCTGGGGCGCCGTCGCCCGTGCCGTCGGCGGCAACTACGTGCAGGTCGAGTCGATCATCGACTCGCCGAACGTGGACCCGCACGGTTACGAGGCGACCCCGCAGGACGCCGTGACCGTCGGCGACGCCCAGCTGATCGTCATGAACGGCGGTGGTTACGACGCGTTCATGACCGGGCTCATCTCCTCCTCCGGGAACCAGGCCCCGGTCGTCGACGCGGTCGAGGTCTCCGGGCTGGAGGGCGCCGACCGCGAGGGCGGAGCCGGGCACGACCACGAGGGCGAGGCGGGCCACTCGCACGAGGACGAGGGCGAGGCCGGTCACTCGCACGAGGACGAGGAGGGCCACGACCACGGGGGCGAGACGGCCGCCGACGGCCACTCCCACGAGGGTCACGACCACGGCGCCTTCAACGAGCACGTCTGGTACAGCCTGCCGACCGTGCAGGCCGTCGCCCAGCAGCTCGCCGACCGGCTCGCCGAGATCGACCCCTCCGCCGCCGAGTACTTCCGGAGCAACGCGCAGGCCGTCTCCGGCGGTGTCGCGCAGCTGACCTCCAAGGCGACCGACATCGGCCGCAACCACCCGGACGCACGGGTCGTCGTCACCGAGCCGGTGCCCGACCACCTGCTGGAGACCGCCGGCCTGGAGAACGTGACACCGCAGGAGTTCTCCGCGGCCGTCGAGGAGGGCACCGACCCGCCTGCCGCGGTCGTCGCGCAGACCCTGGACCTGTTCCGCAACCAGCCCCCGGCCGACGTGCTGATCGTCAACAGCCAGACCGGGTCCGCGAGCACCGACCAGGTGCGAGCCGCGGCGGAGCAGGCGGGCGTCCCGATCGTCGAGATGAGCGAGACGCTGCCCGAGGGCGTCGACGACTACGTCCGGTGGATGAACGCCAACCTCGACGCGCTGAACGCGGCGCTCGCGCAGTGACGACGACGGCGACGGCCCCGGCGCTCTCGTTGCACGCGGCGGGCCTGCGGTTCGGTGACCGGACCCTGTGGTCCGGTCTGGACCTCGCCGTCGCGCCGGGCGAGTTCGTCGCGGTACTGGGCCCGAACGGTTCCGGCAAGACGACGCTGATGCGGGTCCTGCTCGGGCTGCTCCCGCTCTCCGAGGGCGAGGTCCGGATCGCCGGTGCCGCGCCGCGCCGCGGCAGCCCGGAGATCGGCTACGTCCCCCAGCAACAGCAGCTCGATCCCGACCTGCCGCTGCGCGGTCGGGACCTGGTCGGGCTCGGGCTGGACGGCCACCGGTTCGGACCGGGCTGGGCCCGGGCCGGTGCCCGCCGGGAACGGCGCGACCGCGTCGACCGGGCGCTCGCCGCGGTCGGCGGCACCAGGTACGCCGATGCACCGGTCGGCAGGCTCTCCGGGGGCGAACAGCAGCGACTGCGGGTCGCCCAGGCCCTCGTCGGGGATCCGGCGCTGCTGCTCTGCGACGAGCCGCTGCTGTCGCTGGACCTGTCCCACCAGCGGACGGTGACCCGGCTGATCGACGAGCGCCGCCGCTCCGCCGGAACCGCGGTGCTGTTCGTCACCCACGAGATCAACCCGGTGCTGCCGCTGGTCGACCGGGTGCTCTACCTGGTCGACGGGCGGTTCCGGATCGGCCCGACCGAGCAGGTCATGACCTCCGAGGTGCTCTCCGAGCTGTACCGCACCGAGGTGGACGTACTGCGGGTACGGGACCGGCTGGTCGTGGTGGGCGCCGAGGACGCCGAAGTTCATCCCGAGCACGGCGGGATCCCGGTGTGATCGACCGGCTGTTCTCCCTCGACGGCACCCTGGAGCTGCTCGCCGAACCGTTCGTGCAGAACGCGTTGATCGCCTGCGCGGTGCTCGGCCTGGTCGCCGGGCTGCTGACCCCGCTGGTCGTCAGCCGCGGGATGGCGTTCGCCGTGCACGGCACCGCCGAGCTGGCCTTCACCGGCGGCGCCGCCGCGCTGCTGGTCGGGCTCGAGGTCGGGCTCGGTTCGGTGGTCGGCGCCGTCGTCGCGGCGACCGTCTTCGGTGTGCTCGGCCTGCGCCGGCGCGAGCGGGACTCGGTGATCGGCGTCCTGCTCGCCTTCGGGCTCGGGCTCGGCGTGCTGTTCCTCGCCCTCTACGAGGGCCGCTCGGCGAACCGGTTCGGTCTGCTCACCGGCTCGATCGTGGCCGTCGACGGGACCAACCTGCAGGTGCTCGGCGTCGTCGCGGTACTGGTGCTGCTCGCCCTGCTGGTGGTCTACCGGCCGCTGCTGTTCGCGAGCACCGACCCGGACGTCGCGCTCGCCCGCGGCGTACCGGTGCGCAGCCTGTCGCTGGTCTTCGCGGTACTCATCGGGCTGGTGACCGCACTCGCGGTGCCGATCGTCGGGGCCATCCTGGTGCTCGCCGTGATGATCGTCCCCGGTGCGGCGGCGAACCGGGTGACCGCCGACCCGGTGCGCGCCACCATCGTGGCGGTGGTGATCGCCGAGGTGTCACTGGTCGGCGGCACGATCCTGTCGCTGGCGCCGGGCCTGCCCGTGTCGGCGTACGTGGCGACCATCGGCTTCGTCGCCTACCTGCTGTGCCGGCTGGTCGCCCGGCTGCGCGGACGGAGCGTCGCCCGCGCCTGACGCGGCGGCGCTCAGCGTCCGGCACGGCGGCGCTCGGCGTGGCGGCACTCAGCGCGCGGCCCGGCGGCGCTCAGTGCGCGACCCGGTGACGCTCAGCGCGCAGCGCGGTGACGCTCAGTGCGCGGCGCGGCGGCGCCGGGCGACCTCGGCCAGCACCACGCCGGTGGCGACCGAGGCGTTCAGCGACTCGACCTCGCCCGCCAGCGGGATCGAGACCGTGACGTCACAGGTCTCCCGGACCAGCCGGGACAGGCCCTTGCCTTCGGACCCGGTCACCAGCACCAGCGGCCCGGTGGCGAGCTCGAACTCGTCGAGCGAGACGTCACCGTCCGCGGCCAGACCGGCGACCATCAGCCCGGCCGAGGCGTACTCCCGCAGCGTCCTGGTCAGGTTCGTCGCCCTGGCGACCGGCAGTCGGGCAGCCGTACCGGCCGAGGTCCGCCAGGCCACCGCCGTCATCCCGGCCGCCCGCCGCTGCGGGACCACGACACCGTGCCCACCGAACGCGCTCACCGACCGGACGACCGCGCCGAGGTTGCGCGGGTCGGTGACGCCGTCCAGGGCCACCGCGAGTGCCGGCCTGCCGGAATCGGCGGCCCGCTCCAGCAGCTCGTCGGGATGGGCATAGGAGTACGGCGGGACCTGCAGCGCGATCCCCTGGTGCAGTGCCCCACCGGTGATCCGGTCGAGGTCACCGCGCGGGACCTCCAGGATCGAGATACCGGCCTCCGCCGCCAGCGCGACCGCCTCGGTGACCCGCTCGTCGGCCGGCATGCCGGTGGCGATGTGCAGTGCGGTCGCCGGCACGCGGGCACGCAGGCACTCGACGACCGGGTTGCGGCCGAGCACGGTCTCCGGGCCCTCGCCGTCGCCGCGTCGACCGGCGACCGGGCGGCGACGCTGCTGCTCCTGCTGTGCCGCACGGCGGGCGGCGGCCTTCTGCTTGGGATGCCCTGGCCGCATGTCACCGGGCGGGGTCGGACCCTTGCCGCGCAGCGCACGGCGGGACTGGCCACCGGAGCCGACGACCATCCCCTTCTTGGTGCCGTCCTTGCGGATCGCTCCGCGGCGCTTGGAATTGCCTGCCATCGTTATCGAGCGTCCTATGCGTCTTTGAGAGTCCAGGTGGAGCCGCCGGCGCCGTCCTCGACGGCGATCCCGGCGGCGAGCAGCTCGTCGCGGAGCCGGTCCGCGGTGGCGAAGTCGCGGGCGGCGCGCGCTGCCTGGCGACGCTCCAACATCGACTCCACCAGAATGCTCAGTGCTTCCCGGGCACCGTCGCCGGTGGCCTGGGCGGCGCCACCCGCGGCGAGCGGGTCCAGCCCCATCACGCCGGTGGTCGCACGCACGCAGGCCGCAGCCCGCGACGCGGTGATCCCGTCGCCCGCGTCCAGCGCAGAGTTGCCCTCGCGCACCAGCCGGTGGATCACCGACAGTGCGCCGGGGGTGCCCAGGTCGTCGTCCAGGGCGGCGGCGAACTCGGCCGGGACACCCGCCGACGGCTCCGGCAGCCCGTGCCGTTCGCGGACCCGGTTCACGAACGACTCGATCCGCCGGTAGGCGGCGACCGCCTCGTCGAGCGCGGCGTCGGAGTACTCGATGGCCGACCGGTAGTGCGGGCCGACCAGGTAGTAGCGCAGCTCGGCCGGCCGCACCCGCTGCAGCAGCGACTCGATCTGCAGCGTGTTGCCCAGCGACTTGGACATCTTCTCGCCGCCCATGGTCACCCACGCGTTGTGCAGCCAGAACCGGGCGAACGGGTCACCGGCCGCGTGCGACTGGGCACGCTCGTTCTCGTGGTGCGGGAACACCAGATCCAGGCCACCGCCGTGGATGTCGAACTCCGGGCCGAGGTAGGCGGTCGCCATCGCCGAGCACTCCAGGTGCCAGCCGGGACGGCCACGCCCCCACGGGGTCGGCCAGCTCGGCTCACCCGGCTTCGCCGCCTTCCACAGCGTGAAGTCCAGCGGGTCGCGCTTGTGCCCGCCGGCGCCCTCGCCCTGGTGCACGTCGTCGACCTTCTGCCCGGAGAGCGTGCCGTACTCGGGCAGCGTCCGGACGGCGAAGTAGACGTCGCCCGCCGCGGTGTAGGCGTGCCCGCGGTCGATCAACCGCTCGATCAGCTCGACCATCTGCGTGATGTGCCCGGTCGCGCGCGGCTCGATCGACGCGGGCAGGCAGCCGAGCGCGTCGTAGGCCGCGGTGAAGGCCCGTTCGTGCGTGGCCGCCCACTCCCACCAGGGGCGACCGGCCGCCTCGGACTTGCGCAGGATCTTGTCGTCGATGTCGGTGACGTTGCGGACGAGCGTGACGTCGTACCCGGCGTGGGCCAGCCACCGGCGCAGTACGTCGTAGTTGAGGCTCGACCGGACGTGACCTATGTGCGGCAGGCCCTGCACGGTGGCACCACAGACGTACATCGACACGGCTCCGGCGCGCAGCGGCGTGAAGGCGCGCTGCTCCCTGGTCGCTGAGTCGAGAAGTCTGAGGCTCACATCACCAGGGTACGGCTCTCCGATTCGTCCACTACACCGGCGGTGTCCGAGCGGCAAGGTGTGCGGCGTGACTGTTCACCAGCTCTACCCCAGGCTCGTGGTGTCCGACGCCGACGCCGCCGTCTCGTTCTACGTCGCGGCGTTCGGCGCCGAGCTCGTCGAGCGCTACACCGACGGGTCCGGCCGGGTCGTGCACGCCCTGCTCCGCGCCGGCGACGCCGTCTGGGCGATCAAGGACGGCGACGACGTCGACCCCGCCCCCACCGGCCCCGGCGCGGTCATCATCGCGCTCCACGTGGACGACCCGGACGCGGTCGCCGCGGCCATGGTCGACGGCGGCGGCCGGGTGATCTTCGAGGTCGCCGACCACCCCTACGGCGAGCGCGGCGGCCGGATCGCTGATCCGTTCGGACACGCCTGGATGGTCGCGTCGCGCAGCGAGGACCTCGATCCCGGCCAGATCCAGCAGCGGACCGCGGCGGCCTACCCCTGACCGCCGGCCAGGAGCAGGGCGGTGGCCACCGCCGCCCGGCCCTCACCGCGACCGGTGAGGCCGAGACCGTCGGTGGTCGTGCCGGAGACCGACACCGGGCCGCCGACGATGCCGGTGAGCACCCGCTCGGCCTCCCCGCGCCTGCGGCCGATCTTCGGGTCGTTGCCGATCACCTGGACCGCGGCGTTCCCGACCTGCCAGCCGTCGCGCTCGAGCAGCCTGCGGACCTCCGCCAGCAACGCGGCCCCGGAGGCTCCCGACCACTCGGGACGCCCGGTTCCGAACACCGCGCCCAGATCGCCGAGCCCGGCCGCCGACAGCAGCGCGTCACACAGGGCGTGCGCGGCGACGTCGCCGTCGGAGTGCCCGGCGCAGCCGTCCACCCCGGCCCACAGCACCCCGGCGACCCAGCAGTCCCGGCCCGGTTCGACGGGGTGCACGTCGGTCCCGATCCCGACCCTCATCCGATACCGACCCTCATCCGGTGCTCCGTACCCCTCCGGCCGGGTGCGCCGGCACGTCGGCGAGCAGCAGCTCGGCGATCCGCAGATCCCAGACCGTGGTCACCTTGAAGGCGAGCGGATCCCCCGCGACGGTCGCGACCGGCGCACCGAGCGCCTCGATCAGGCCGGCGTCGTCGGTCACCGGATCGGGGCCGCGCGCGTAGGCGAGACGAAGCTCACGTCCCCGGAAACCCTGCGGGGTCTGCACCGCACGCAGCGTGGACCGGTCCACGGTGGCCGTCACGATCCCGGCCTCGTCCACCGTCTTGACGGTGTCGGTGACCGGCAGCACCGGGATCACGGCGGCCGCGCCCGCTCGCACCGCCCCCACCACCCGCCGGACGACACCGGCGGGGGTCAGCGGACGTGCGGCGTCGTGCACCAGCACGACCTCGGCCTCCGGCCCGGTCGCAGCCAGCCCGGCCGCGACCGAGGCGGTGCGGTCGGCGCCGCCGGGCACGACCGTCACCGGCCGCCCCGGGAGCAACCCGGCCGCATCACGCACCAGCTCGACGGGTACGACGACCACCACGTGATCGACGACCCCCGACGCCAGCACACCGTCGACGGCGCGCACCAGCATGGGCACGCCGCCGATCTCCACGAACGCCTTCGGCATCCCGGCGCCGAGCCGGGCGCCCGAACCGGCCGCGGGCAGCACGGTGACGACGGGCGACCCGCTCACCCCGCGACGCTCAGGCGTTCGCGGTGGCGAGGACCTCGTCGAGCAGGACCTCGGCCCGCTCCTCGTCGGTACCCTCCGCCAGCGCGAGCTCACTGACCAGGATCTGGCGCGCCTTGGCCAGCATCCGCTTCTCGCCCGCGGACAGCCCCCGGTCCTTCTCGCGGCGCCAGAGATCCCGCACGACCTCGGCGACCTTGTTCACGTCGCCCGAGGTGAGCTTCTCCCAGTTCGCCTTGTATCTGCGGGACCAGTTCGTGGGCTCCTCGGTGTGCGGCGCGCGCAGCACCTCGAAGACCCGATCCAGACCCTCCTGACCCACCACGTCCCGGACGCCGACGACCTCGACGTTGTCGGCGGGGATGCGGACCGTCAGATCCCCCTGCTGAACCTTCAGGACGAGATACTGCACTTCCTCGCCCTTGATCGTCCTCATCTCGATCGCCTCGATGAGCGCGGCACCGTGGTGCGGGTAGACGACGGTCTCTCCGACCTTGAAAACCATGTGTCCTCTGGCCCCTTTCGCTGCATCCAGATTAACACGCCGTCTGGACGGACCGCCGACCGGCTTTCACCGTCGTCGCAGGTCAGGGGGTTGACAACACTGGAAAAACGTGTTCCCGGCGGCGGGGCGCGGGCCTGCGGGACGACCCTCACCTGCGCTCGACCGCCGGTGGGCGGACGCCCGACCGCGCACCGGCGCAGGACACGCGACTAGGCTGCCGGGTGGATCGGGCGGTTCCCCGATGCCGGTCCACACACGTCGTACGCGCGCCGGGAGCAGCTCCCGGCCGGCAGGAAGGACACGCCGACCGTGAGCCGCAACCGCCGCCCCGTCCGCACCCTGGCCGGGGCCGCCGGAGCCGTCGTCCTCACCGGCCTGCTGCTGAGCGGGTGCGGGGCGGGACAGATCTCGCAGACCGCCCAGCAGGTCGCCGCGACCAACGGTGTGAACACCTCGGTGGGCTCGGTGGACCTGCGCGACGTGCAGATCGCCTACCCCGAGGCGCCCGCCGGCGGTGCCGAGCTCTACGCGCCGGGTTCCTCGGCGCCGCTGCGCGCCACGCTGGTGAACTCCGGCAGCGTCGCCGACCGTCTCGTCTCGGTCAGCTCGCCGGCCGCCGCGAACGTCCTGGTGGACGGCGACCCCGTGCTCCCGCAGGACGTCGCGCTCGTCTCGGCGGGCAACTTCGAACTGACGCCGACCGCCGCCCGTCCGCTGAACATCACCCTCGAGGGGTTGACCCGGCCGATCCGCGCCGGTGAGAACATCCCGATCACGTTCGTCTTCGAGCGCGCCGGCTCGGTCACCGCGCAGGTGCCGGCCGCCGTGCCGACCGAGGACATCCCGCACGGCCCCGGCCCGGAGCGCGACGACTTCTCGGCCGAGGCCGAGGCCGTCCCCGCGCCGCCGGAGCTCCCGGTGGACGAGGACGCGGAAGAGGACCAGGACACCTCGGTGACCGACGGCGAGGGCGTCGAGTCCGCCCCCGGCAACGAGGGCAGCGGCGCCGGCGGCGTCGCAGGCAACTGACCACCCGGACCCGGGCGTCCCGCTCGGGCGGTTACCGCTGCACCGAGTGCGACCATCGCACCGCGCAGTGGGTCGGCCGCTGCCCCGGCTGCCAGGCCTGGGGCAGCCTCGAACAGGTCGAGGCACCGCGCGGCAACGGCCGGACCGTCGTCGCGGGCGCACCGAGCACGCCGGCCCGCCGGATCGCCGAGGTCGAGCTGGACGCCGCGCGGGCCCGCCCGACCGGCGTCGACGAACTGGACCGGGTGCTCGGCGGCGGGCTCGTGCCCGGCGCGGTCGTGCTGCTCGCCGGTGAGCCCGGCGTCGGCAAGTCCACCCTGCTGCTGGAGGTCGCGGCGCGTGTCGCGGCCCGGGCCAGGGTCCTCTACGTGTCCGGTGAGGAGTCCGCGGGACAGGTCAGGCTGCGCGCCGAGCGCACCGGCGGCCTGCACGACGAGCTCTATCTCGCCGCGGAGTCGGACCTGGAGTCGGTGCTCGGCCACGTCGACGCGCTGAAGCCGTCCCTGCTGGTGATCGACTCGATCCAGACCATGTCCACCGCGGGCGTCGACGGCACCCCGGGCGGGGTCACCCAGACCCGCGCCGTGACGATCGGGCTGACCGCGCTCGCGAAGGAGCGCGGCCTGGCCGTGCTGCTGGTCGGCCATGTGACCAAGGACGGCGGCATCGCGGGCCCGCGGGTGCTGGAGCACGTCGTGGACGTGGTGCTGCAGTTCGAGGGTGACAAGCACTCCGCGCTGCGCATGGTCCGCGGGGTGAAGAACCGGTTCGGCCCGGCCGACGAGGTCGGCTGCTTCGAGCTGCGCGACTCCGGCATCGTCGGCCTGCCCGACCCCTCGGGGTTGTTCCTGGGCCGGTTCGGCCAGGACGGGGACGCCGTGCAGCCGGGCACCGCGGTGACCGTGGTGATGGACGGCCGGCGGCCGCTGCTGGCCGAGGTCCAGGCGCTGGTGGCCGGGGCGAACATCCCGAGCCCGCGGCGGGCGGTGACCGGGCTGGACTCCTCACGGGTGCCGATGCTGCTCGCCGTCGTCGAACGCCGGGGCGGGCTGAAGCTGCACGACGCCGAGGTCTACACCGCGACCGTCGGCGGGATGAAGATCACCGAGCCGGCCGCGGACCTGGCCGTCGCGCTCGCCGTGGTCTCGGCCAGGCGGGACGTCGCGCTGCCCGCCGATCTCGTCGTGCTCGGCGAGCTCGGGCTGGCCGGTGAGCTGCGCCGGGTGCACGGCATCGGGCGGCGGCTGGCCGAGGCGGCCCGGCTCGGCTTCACCCGGGCGATCGTGCCGCCCGACTCGGAGGTCGGCTCGACCGGTATGCGGATCACCGAGGCGGCGTCGCTGAAGCAGATCATGGACCGGTTGCGCTGAGCATCCTCACCCCATCAGCAGCGGGGCCGGCTCGCTGACGACCGCGCCGAGCCGGGCGAGCACCCGGTATCCACCCGGCTCGACCCGGGCCCGCTCGGCGGCACAACCGGGCTCGGACCGCAGCCCGCTCCAGGTCACCGCGAACGCGACCGGCTCACCGGGCACCAGGGTGCGCAGGTCGTCGGTGGCCGGGTTCGAACAGTCGTTGGAGGACCAGAGCTTCTCCGCTCCGTCGCCGCTCCACACCGCGATCTCCTGCTCGGCCCCGTCCAGGTCGCGCACGCACGGCTCACCGGAGACGTTCGTGACGACGAGCCGCAGCTCGGGACGCGCGTCGGCGGGATAGCTCTGCTGCCCGGTCTCGGCCCGGACCTCGATCATCGGGTCGGCACAGGGCACCGGCCCGGTCGGCGGGGAGGCCGTGGCGTCCGGCACCGGCACCGACGGGCGCGGGGTGTCGTCGGGCCGGACCGTCTCGTCCACCGGGCCCGCGTTCGGGGCCGCGGGCCCGGTGGACTCCCTCTCGTCCGCCGAACCGGGGGGAGCTCCGGGATCGGCGGTGGCGGGGAGCGGCGGCTGCGGTGCGCCCGGGGCTGGGGACTCCGGGGCCGGGGATGCCGGAGCCGCCGCTCCGCTGTCGGGGGTGGACCCGTGCTCCTGGGAACCGGTGGCGGTGGACATCGCCGCCGCGCCGGTCGGTGTGGTGTCCTCGCCGGCCGCCCCGGGGACGAGCAACCAGGTGGTCAGCCACAGCAGCGAGAACAGCGCGAGCAGCGCGGCGCCGACCGCGACTGCGCGCCGACGCCAGTAGACCGACGCCGGCAGGGGGCCCACCGGGTCCAACATGTCACTGACGGTAGATCGTCGATTACTCGATGTCGTCACCGCCGCGCCGCGCCGCGCCAGGTCGCCGCGGTTGTACCCCTGTGAGGGAACGGGGGACGCCCCACCGGCTGACCGGCCCCGTCCCTGTTCACCGACCGCCCCGGGCACGACCCGACAGATCACGGATCGGGCACCGTGACGTTCACCCGGAGGCTGCCACGGTGCCCGATCCGTGATCACCGAACGGCACCGGCGACACTGGAGGGGTGCTGGCCGAGCGGATCCACCCGTGGTTCACCGAGCATGCCCGCGACCTTCCGTGGCGGCGCCCGGGGACGACGCCGTGGGGGGTGCTCGTCAGCGAGTTCATGCTCCAGCAGACCCCGGTGGCCCGGGTCGAACCGGTCTGGACGGAGTGGATGCGGCGCTGGTCGGTTCCCTCCGCGCTGGCCGGGGCGCCACGGGCCGACGTCCTGCGTGCCTGGGGCAAGCTCGGCTACCCGCGCCGGGCGATCCGGCTGCACGACGCGGCGGCCACCATCGCGCGCGAGCACGGTGACGCGGTCCCCTCGGACGTGGCGGTGCTGGAGGCGCTGCCCGGTGTCGGGTCCTACACCGCGCGGGCGGTGGCCGCGTTCGGTTTCGGCCTGCGGGCGCCGGTCGTCGACACGAACGTGCGCCGGGTGGTGGCCCGCGCCGTGCACGGCCGCGGCGACGCCGGACCGGCCCGGACCAGGGCAGATCTCGCCGACGTCGACGCGCTCCTGCCCCCGGACGACGCCACCGCGGCCGTCGTCTCGGCCGGCCTGATGGAGCTCGGTGCGGTCATCTGCACGGCTCGGACGCCGCGCTGCACGAGCTGCCCGGTCGCCGCGGAATGCGCCTGGGTCGCCGCCGGCCGGCCCGCCTACGACGGCCCCCGCAAGCCTGTGCAGGGCTTCGCCGGGACCGACCGGCAGGTGCGCGGGAAGCTGATGGACGTGCTGCGCGGCGCCCCCGGCCCGGTCGGGCGGGCCGAGCTGGACGTCGTCTGGCCGGACGCGGGCCAGCGCGACCGCTGCCTGCACTCGCTGCTGGTCGACGGCCTCGCCGAACAGACCGACGACGGCCGATTCGCCCTGCCCGCCTGATGCCCGCGATCGTCCGGTTCCGGCTCGATCCGGCCGCCGTGCGCGAGCTGACCGCGCTGCGGGCCCGGTTGGCCGGTGCCGGGCTGCCCGCCGCGACCGGTGTCCCGCACGTCACCGTCGCGGCCGCCGGGACGGTCCCCAGAGGCGCCCGCGAGGCGCTCGTGGCCGAGCTGCGGCTGGTCGCACTGCCCGCACTCTGGCTGGCCACGCTCGGTTCCCGGACCGGTGACGACGACGCGCTGGTGCTCGCCGCCGTCACCGACCCCGAGGTGCTCGCCGTGCACACCGCGGTGCACGACGCGCTGGCCGGACGGGTCCGCGGGGCGCACGCCGCGCACCTGCCCGGCTCCTGGCTGCCGCACGTGGTGCTCGCGACCGGACGACCCGCGCAGGCGTTCGCGCTGCTGCACCCGGTGCCCCCGGTGCGGGCCGGCATCCTCGCCGTGGAACTGCACGACACGCGGACCGGGGCGACCGAGCACCTCGCTCCCTGACCCACCCGGCTCCGCGGTCAGCCCGGCGCGGTCCCGGTGAGGAGCTCGGTCACCGCGGCCGCCCAGCCTGCCGGGTCGGCGTCGTGCACCAGGTGCCCCGTCCCGGGCAGCCGACGGTGCCGGGCACCGGGCACCCGGGACGCGAGCAGCGCGAGCTGCCCCGGCGGGGCGACCGACTCCCCCGCCTCGATCACCAGCAGCGGCACCCGGACCGCGGACAGCTCGTCGAGCAGGCTCCGGCGCACCCAGTGCGCCGCGACGGCACAGGCGTCGGCCACGTCGCAGGCCAGCCACCAGCCGTCCGGCCGCCGGACGGCGCATCGCCCCATGTGGGAGCCCACCTCCGGCCGGGGACGACCGAGAACCGCCTCCAGCGCCGCGCGGGACGGGTACGGCCCGGCGACCGCGGTGAACCAGGCACGCATCTCGTCGAGCAGGCCGGGCGGGCTGCCGGTCAGGTCCGGCGGCGGGTCCTCGGCGACGACGGCGGTGACCAGGTCCGGTCGCCGGAGGGCGGCGAGCAGCGCGGACAGCCCGCCCATCGAGTGCCCGACCAGGGCGGCCGGACCGGTGCGTTCGAGCAGCTCGACGACGTCGCGGGCGAGCCGGTCCGGGGACCAGGCCGCCGCGTCCGTACCGGCGGGACGCCCGGAGCGGCCGTGCCCGCGCGCGTCCGGCGCCAGCACCCGGCCGTGCGGGGTCAGCGCGGCGGCCCGCGGCTCCCAGCTCGCGGCGCAGCTCATCAAGCCGTGCAGCGCGACGATCGGGCGGCCGGCACCGCCGAACCCGGTGACCGCCAGGTCCACCCCGTCCGAGCTGCGCACACCCCACCCTAAGCTGCTGCGGTGGCCGGAGAGGACGACGTGCGGCGGCTGGCGCTGGAGCTGGACGGCGCCGTCGAGGTCCCCAGCGACGGGTTCGACTTCCGGGTCCGCGGGAAGGGGTTCGTGTGGTCCTACCCGGAGCGGGTGCCGGGCCGCCGCCGGGTGATCCGGACCGACGTCGCCGTGCTGTACGTCGGCGACGAGGCGGAGAAGCAGGCGCTGCTGCGCGGTGAGCCCGAGCTGTTCTTCACCGCCCCGGGATACGAGCCGTTCCCGCTGGTCATGGTGCGACTGGAGCGGGTCGGGGTGGACCGGTTGGCCGAACTCGTCGGCGACGCCTGGCGGATGCGCGTCGACGAAGCAGGTCCCGGCTAACGTGGGCGGCATGGCCGTAGTGAAGATCAACGCGATCGAGGTCCCGGAGAACGCCGGGCCGGAGCTGGAGAAGCGGTTCGCGCACCGCCTGCACGCCGTCGACGGGCAGCCGGGGTTCATCTCCTTCCAGCTGCTGCGCCCGGTCTCCGGTGACGACCGGTACTTCGTGGTGACCCACTGGGAGACCGAGGAGGCGTTCCAGGCGTGGCGGGACGGGCCCGCCGCCGAGGCGCACTCCGGTGGGCGCTCCCCGAAGCCGGTCGCCACGGGCGCGTCGTTGCTGGAGTTCGAGGTGGTCGACCTCGAGCAGATCGCGGCGGGGTCCTGATCCATCCCGCCCCGGTCGACCCTGCACTGCACGACGCCGCGGCACTGATCCGCGACGCCGGTGCGCTGCTGATCACGGCGGGGGCCGGGATGGGCGTCGACTCCGGACTGCCCGACTTCCGGGGCGACGAGGGTTTCTGGCGGGCCTACCCGCCCTACGCCCGGCTCGGGCTGCGGTTCGCCGAGCTCGCCGATCCGGAGCACTTCGCCGACGACCCGGCGCTGGCCTGGGGCTTCTACGGGCACCGGCTGGCGCTCTACCGGCGGACCGTCCCGCACGCCGGGTTCGCCGTCCTGCGGCGCTGGGCACAGCGGGTGCCGACGAGCGTGTTCACCTCCAACGTGGACGGCCAGTTCCAGCGCGCCGGGTTCGCCGACCGGGACGTCGCCGAGGTGCACGGCTCAATCCACCACCTGCAGTGCCTGCGGCTGTGCGGGTACGGGGTGTGGCCCGCCGACGGCGTCGAGGTGGCGATCGACCCGGACAGCATGCGTGCCGTCGGTGAGCTGCCCGCCTGCCCCGGCTGCGGCGGGCTCGCCCGGCCGGCGATCCTGATGTTCGGCGACGCCGGTTGGGACAGTTCGCACGCCGAACCCGCGCTGGCGCGCCACGTCGACTGGCTGGCCGCGCACCGCGACCGGGTCGCCGTCGTCGAGCTGGGGGCGGGGACGGCGCTGCCGACGGTGCGCCGCCGCTCGGAGCTGGCGTCGGCGGCGACCGGGGCGCTGGTCCGGATCAACGTCCGGGAGCCGGAGGTGCGGCACGGGCGCGGCGTCGGCATCGCCGCCCCGGCCGCGCCCACGCTGGCCGCGATCGACGACCTGCTGGCGACCTGAGCCCGCCGCCCGGGAACGGACGGATCCGGCCCCGGGCGGCCCCACGATCAGTCGGGCACGGACTTCTGCCCGGGCACCACGATCGCCGGCAGGTCGGCGAGCCCGGCCAGCGCGGCGGCGTGCACCTCCGCCGCCGGAACGGTCCCCTCCACCCCGGGCAGTGCCCGGGTGGCGGTGGCCGCGGCGACGACGGTCGGGACGTAGCCGCTGGAGAAGGCGCTGCGGGCCGTGGAGTTGATGCACATGTGCGCCATGAACCCGGCGAGCACCAGGTCCTGGTGCCCCTCCAGCAGGTCCGCGAGCCCGGTCTGCACGAAGGCGCTCGGGAAGTTCTTGACGACGACCGCCTCACCGTCGCGCGGCGCCACCGAGTCGTGGATCGCCCCGATCGGGGCGGTGACGTCGTACGGGCTGCCCTCGCCCGCGTCGTGCTGGACGTGGATCACCCGGGCCCCCGCGGAGCGGGCCCGGTCCAGCAGGACGGCGGCCTCCTCCAGGGCGGGCTCGACGTTCTCCAGGCGCATCACGCCCTCGGTGTAGGTGTTCTGCAGGTCGATCATGATCAGCGCGGAGCGGTCGAGCGGCGCCGGTTCGGCCGGCAGCCCCATCAGCCCGCGCAGGGTGTGCGGTGCAGGCATCGGTGCGGACATCGGTGTCCTCCTTCTTCCGGACACACCACGGGCCCGGACACTCCGGTGTCCGGGCCCGTGATGGTCAGCTCTCGTTCAGGGATCGCCACTCGTCGTCGGTGAACAGGCGGGAGCGGATCAGGAACCGGACGCCCTCCGGCGCCTCGACCGAGAACCCGCTGCCCCGTCCCTTCACGACGTCGACGGTGAGATGGGTGTGCTTCCAGTACTCGAACTGTGACGCCGACATCCAGAAACCGATCGGCTTCTCGATCCCGTCCACCCGCAGGTCGGCCAGATGGACGTCCGAACCTCCGGTCTTGAAGTCACCGTCCGGGTAGCACATCGGCGCGCTGCCGTCGCAGCATCCGCCGGACTGGTGGAACATCAGCGGCCCGTGCAACTCGGTGAGCTTCACCAGAAGATCGGCTGCGGCCGGCGTCAGCGCCACCCGTGGGGTGACGGCGGCGTCCGGCTGCCCCATCAGAAGAAGCCCAGCGCGTTCGGCGAGTAGCTCTGCAGGACGTTCTTGGTCTGCTGGTAGTGGTCCAGCATCTGCTTGTGGTTCTCCCGCCCGATGCCGGACTGCTTGTAACCGCCGAACGCCGCGTGCGCCGGGTAGGCGTGGTAGTTGTTCACCCACACCCGGCCGGCCTGGATGTCGCGGCCCGCCCGGTAGGCGGTGTTGGTGTCGCGGCTCCACACGCCGGCCCCGAGGCCGTAGAGGGTGTCGTTGGCGGTCCGGATGGCGTCGTCGTAGTCGGAGAAGCGGGCGACCGAGACGACCGGCCCGAAGATCTCCTCCTGGAAGATCCGCATCTGGTTGTTGCCCTCGAACACGGTCGGCTTGATGTAGTAGCCACCCGACAGCTCACCGCCGAGCTCCGCCTTCTCGCCACCGGTGAGCACCTTCGCGCCCTCCTGACGACCGATGTCGATGTAGGAGAGGATCTTCTCGAACTGGTCGTTGGAGGCCTGCGCCCCGATCTGGGTGTCGGTGTCGAGCGGGTTGCCCTGCTTGATCTGCTCGGTGCGCTTGACCGCCTGCTCCAGGAACTCGGAGTAGATGCCGCCCTGGATGAGCGCGCGCGACGGGCAGGTGCAGACCTCGCCCTGGTTGAGCGCGAACATCGCGAAGCCCTCGAGGGCCTTGTCGTAGAAGGCGTCCTGCTGGGCGGCGACGTCGTCGAAGAAGATGTTCGGGCTCTTGCCGCCCAGCTCCAGGGTGACCGGGATCAGGTTCTCCGAGGCGTACTGCATGATCAGCCGGCCGGTGGTGGTCTCACCGGTGAAAGCGATCTTCGAGATCCGCTTGTTGGACGCCAGCGGCTTGCCCGCCTCCACACCGAAACCGTTGACGATGTTGACCACGCCCGCCGGGAGCAGATCGGCGACCAGGTCCAGCAGGACGTGGATCGAGGCCGGGGTCTGCTCGGCCGGCTTCAGGACGACCGCGTTGCCCGCGGCGAGCGCCGGAGCGAGCTTCCAGATCGCCATCAGGATCGGGAAGTTCCACGGGATGATCTGGCCGACCACACCGAGCGGCTCGTGGAAGTGGTACGCGACGGTGTCGTCGTCGATCTGGGAGAGGCCGCCCTCCTGCGCCCGGATCGCTCCGGCGAAGTAGCGCAGGTGGTCGATGGCCAGCGGGATGTCCGCGGCCAGGGTCTCCCGGCAGGCCTTGCCGTTCTCCCAGGACTCGGCGATCGCGACGGACTCGAGGTTCGCCTCGATCCGGTCGGCCATCTTGTTCAGGATGTTCGCACGCTCGGTGGGCGAGGTCTTGCCCCATGCCGGCGCGGCCGCGTGCGCCGCGTCGAGTGCCTTCTCGACGTCGTCGGCGGTGCCGCGGGCGACCTCGGTGAAGTTCTGCCCGGTGATCGGGGTGGGGTTCTCGAAGTACTGGCCCTTGGCCGGTGCGACGTACTCGCCCCCGATGAAGTGGTCGTAGCGGGGCTTGAACGAGACGACGCTGTCCGGCTGACCGGGTGCCGCGTACGTGGCCATCGTTGGTCCTTCCCGTGTGAGTTGTCGCTCGGTTCGTCACATGCGCAGTCGCTGTTGTGCGTTGCACGTGACGCCGGACACTAGGAAGGTGGGGGTTGCACGGGAGTTGCACGCAGATGCGGAACCTGAACCTCCGGTGAGTGCCGATCACGCGGATTCGATTCAGGTGAGGCTGCGCTAATCCTAGGGTGAGTGTCGTGACTCGTGAACGAGCCGGTCTGGAGCGGGCCCGCGGTGACGCGCTGACCGGCTCGCCCTCCCCTGGCGTGCGCCCGGAGATCCGGGCCTCCTGGGAACGGTCGCTGGCCGCCTCGGTCGATCCGGAACGGTCCAGGCCGGCGCACCCCTACCAGCCCGGTGAGGTCGCCGAGCTGCGCGCGGGGCATCCGCTCGCGCGCACCCTGCCGGTGCTGCGGGAGACCCTCGTCGCAGCCGCCGAGCAGGCCAGACACCTGATGGTCGTGACCGACGAGCGCGGGCACATCCTGTGGCGGGAGGGGGCGCGGGAGGTGCTGCGCCGGGCCGAGCGGGTGGAGCTCGTCGAGGGCACCCGTTGGAGCGAGGACGCGGTCGGGACCAATGCGATGGGCACAGCGCTGTCCGACGACCGCCCGGTCCGGATCCACTCGGCCGAACACCTGGTCAGCGCCTACCACCCGTGGACCTGCGCGGCGGCGCCGGTGCACGACCCGGAGACCGGCCGCCAGATCGGCACCGTGGACGTCACCGGGCCGGAGGAGACCTTCCATCCGATGACGCTGTCACTGGTCACCGCCGCCGCGCGGCTCGCCGAGCACCGGCTGGCGGCGCTGACCGAGGAGCGCGACCGGCGGTTGCGCGACACGAACCTGCCGCACCTGTCCCGGCTCGGCGATTTGCCCGGTGCGCTGCTCTCCCCGCGCGGGCGGGTGCTGGCCGCCACCCCGGCGCACCGCTTCCCGGACCGGGTGCCGCTGCCCGAACGCGGTGACCGGGTCGTGCTGGAAGGTGGCGCCGAGGCCGTCCTGGAACCGCTCGGCGAGGGGTGGCTGCTGCGGGTGACCGCGCCCGCCGGGCCGGCGCTGCCTGCGCTCACCCTGCCGTTCCTCGGGGCCAGGGTGCCGGTGGTCCGCCGCGACGGCCGGCCGCTGCGGCTCGGCCTGCGGCACGCCGAGGTGCTGACCCTCCTCGCGTTGCGCCCAGAGGGGATGACCGCCGAACAGCTCGCCGCCGCCCTCTACGGCGACGACGGCCGCCCGATCACCGTCCGGGCCGAGATGCACCGGTTGCGTCGCTGTGTCGGTGAGGGGACCGTGCGCACCGGGCCGTACCGGCTCGCCGCCCGGGTCGACGCCGACTTCCTGCGGTTGCACGAGGCGCTGCGGGAGGGACGGGTCCGCGACGCCGCGGCCGAGGCAGCCCGCGGCCCGCTGCTGCCGACCTCGGAGTCGCCGGGCGTGCGGGCGGAACGGGAGCACCTGGTGGCCGCGACCCGGGCCGCCGTGCTGCGCTCGGGCGATCCCGACGCGCTGCTCACGCTGCTGCGCACCGATCCGGACGACGAGCTGCGGGACCGGCTGCGGGCGGCACTGCCCGGCGGCCGGCGACGCGACCTGGACCCATGATCCCTGTTCTGGGAGTGCAGGGTACGGATCCGGTGCACCACGCTCCCGGAACAGGGATCATGGTCGGCATGCCGCTGCGACGGTTCGAGGACCTGGTGGATCGGGCGGCCCGGCTCGTCCCGGCGGGCGGACGGGCGCTGCTCGGGATCGCCGGAGCCCCGGGCGCCGGGAAGACCACCCTCGCCGTCGCCCTGGTCCGGGCACTGACCGCGACCGGGGTCGCGGCGGTGCACGTCCCGATGGACGGATTCCATCTCGCCGACGTCGAGCTGGCCCGCCTCGGCCGCAGCGACCGCAAGGGCGCACCGGACACCTTCGACCCGGCCGGTTACGCGGCCCTGCTCCGCAGGCTGCGCGAGGCCGGTTCGCGGGAGACCGGGCCGGTCTACGCCCCGGCCTTCGACCGGGAGATCGAGCAGCCGGTCGCCGGGTCGATCCCGGTGCCACCGGAGTGCCGGCTGGTCGTCAGCGAGGGCAACTACCTGCTCGTCGACACCCCGCAGTGGCACCCCGTCCGGACCGGGTTCGACGAGATCTGGTTCCAGGAGGCCGACGCCGAGCTGCGCCGGGAACGACTCGTGGCCCGGCACGTGCGGTTCGGCAGGACACCCGCCGCGGCGCGGGCCTGGGTACTGCGCACCGACGAGCCCAACGCCCGGCTCGTCGACGCCACGATCACCCGGGCCGATCTGGTCGTGGCCTGCACCGACGTCCCGGCCTGACGCGCGCGGGGCGTGGCCCCGTCCGCACCGACGCGAGAGGCCCGCCCCGGTCTCCCGGGGCGGGCCTCTCGTCACGACCTGGTGCTCAGCTCACTCCTCGCCGCCCGCCAGCGCGGTCGGCGGGGCGTCCGGGACCGGCTCCGACGGCTTGCGCTCCCCACGGAAGGTGAAGTGCGCCTTGTCGTCGTAGGCCTTCGAGTCCTCGGGCGCGTCGGTGTCGAGCCCCTCGACGTCGACCAGGACGATCTGACCGGGCTCGATCTCGCCGAAGAGGATCTTCTCCGACAGCTGGTCCTCGATCTCGCGCTGGATCGTCCGGCGCAGCGGCCGGGCGCCGAGGACCGGATCGAACCCGCGGCGCGCCAGCAGCTTCTTCGCGTTCGCCGTGAGCTCGATGGCCATGTCCTTGTTGGCCAGCTGCTTCTCCACCCGCCCGATCATCAGGTCGACCATCTCGATGATCTGCTCCTGGTTGAGCTGGTGGAACACGATGATGTCGTCGATGCGGTTCAGGAACTCCGGGCGGAAGTGCTTCTTCAGCTCGTCGTTGACCTTGGTCTTCATCCGCTCGTAGTTCGACGCCTCGTCGTTGCCGGAGGAGAAGCCCAGCCCCACGGCCTTCGAGATGTCCTGGGTGCCCAGGTTCGAGGTGAAGATCAGCACGGTGTTCTTGAAGTCGACCGTGCGGCCCTGGCCGTCGGTGAGACGCCCGTCCTCCAGCACCTGCAGGAGCGTGTTGTAGATCTCCTGGTGGGCCTTCTCGATCTCGTCGAACAGCACCACCGAGAACGGCTTGCGCCGCACCTTCTCGGTGAGCTGGCCACCCTCCTCGTAGCCGACGTAGCCGGGAGGGGCACCGAACAGCCGCGAGGCGGTGTAGCGGTCGTGGAACTCGCCCATGTCGATCTGGATGAGCGCGTCGTCCTCGCCGAACAGGAAGTTCGCCAGCGCCTTGGACAGCTCGGTCTTACCGACACCGGACGGGCCGGCGAAGATGAACGAGCCGGACGGGCGCTTCGGGTCCTTCAGGCCGGCGCGGGTACGGCGGATCGCCTGGGAGACGGACTTGACCGCGTCCTCCTGGCCGATGATGCGCTTGTGGAGCTCGTCCTCCATGCGCAGCAGCCGGGTGGTCTCCTCCTCGGTGAGCTTGAAGACCGGGATGCCGGTCCAGTTGCCCAGCACCTCGGCGATCTGCTCGCCGTCGACCTCGGCGACGACGTCGAGATCCCCGGACTTCCACTGCTTCTCGCGCTCGGCCTTCTCGCCGAGCAGGGTCTTCTCCTGGTCGCGCAGGTGCGCGGCCCGCTCGAAGTCCTGCGCGTCGATCGCCGACTCCTTGTCCCGGCGGACGTTCGCGATCTTCTCGTCGAACTCCCGCAGGTCCGGCGGCGCGGTCATCCGGCGGATGCGCATCCGGGCCCCGGCCTCGTCGATCAGGTCGATCGCCTTGTCCGGGAGGAAGCGGTCGTTGATGTAGCGGTCGGCCAGCGTCGCCGCGGAGGCCAGCGCGTCGTCGGTGATCGTGACCCGGTGGTGCGCCTCGTAACGGTCGCGCAGGCCCTTGAGGATCTCGATGGTGTGGGTCACCGACGGCTCGGAGACCTGGATCGGCTGGAAGCGGCGCTCCAGCGCCGGGTCCTTCTCGACGTACTTGCGGTACTCGTCGAGCGTCGTCGCGCCGATGGTCTGCAGCTCACCGCGGGCCAGCATCGGCTTGAGGATCGACGCGGCGTCGATCGCGCCCTCGGCGGCGCCCGCCCCGACGAGGGTGTGGATCTCGTCGATGAACAGGATGATGTCGCCGCGTGTGCGGATCTCCTTCAGCACCTTCTTGAGGCGCTCCTCGAAGTCACCGCGGTAACGCGAGCCGGCGACCAGCGAACCGAGGTCGAGGGTGTAGAGCTGCTTGTCCTTCAGCGTCTCCGGGACCTCGCCCTTGATGATCGCCTGCGCCAGGCCCTCGACGGCGGCGGTCTTGCCGACGCCGGCCTCGCCGATCAGCACCGGGTTGTTCTTGGTCCTCCGGGAGAGGACCTGCATGATGCGCTCGATCTCCTTCTCCCGGCCGATGACCGGGTCCAGCTTGCCCTCGCGGGCCTGCTGGGTGAGGTTGCGACCGAACTGGTCCAGCACCAGCGAGGACGACGGGGTGCCCTCGCCGCGGCCGCCGGTCCCGCTCTCCTGGGGCTCCTTGCCCTGGTAGCCGGACAGCAGCTGCAGCACCTGCTGGCGCACGCGGTTGAGGTCGGCGCCCAGCTTGACCAGCACCTGGGCCGCGACGCCCTCGCCCTCGCGGATCAGCCCGAGCAGGATGTGCTCGGTGCCGATGTAGTTGTGGCCGAGCTGCAGCGCCTCGCGCAGCGACAGCTCCAGCACCTTCTTCGCCCTGGGCGTGAACGGGATGTGGCCGGACGGGGCCTGCTGGCCCTGGCCGATGATCTCCTCGACCTGCTGCCGCACGCCCTCCAGAGCGATTCCGAGGGACTCGAGCGCCTTCGCGGCGACACCCTCACCCTCGTGGATCAGGCCAAGGAGGATGTGCTCGGTCCCGATGTAGTTGTGGTTGAGCATCCGGGCCTCTTCCTGGGCCAGGACGACAACACGTCGCGCTCGGTCGGTGAACCTCTCGAACAATTCGCACTCCTTGCCTGCTGCGCCTCACGTACGGCGCGACCAGCATCTTCTGCCCGGCCCCGGCACGCCGGGACCCAGCACTGCGCCTCGCGTGACTCCCGCGCCAGGCCGCCCCGCGGGGAGGACCTCATACCACTGTATCGGTCGACCGGGCTCCGGCGCCTCCACCTGACGTGCACCGAGGGACTGCCGGGCGTAACACGCGCTCCGCCACCGGTGTTCCCGGACCGGGCCGGCCGGGCTGTGCACCGGCCTCCGCACCGGCCCGTACGGTCGCCGGTGGACCCGCAGGCCCTGCTCGTCGTGGCCGCGCGGTCGGCACCCCGGGGGCCGACGGATCGTGACGGGGGACACCCGCGCGCGGGTGGAGGAGAGGCGCGGCCCGCGGTGCACGTCAGGTGGAGGCGCCGGAGCCCGGTCGACCGATACAGTGGTATGAGGTCC